>DATFKQ010000164.1:0-4141 GCA_035268565.1 Desulfotignum sp.
CTTCCACATGCTCAGCCCCAAAGATTTTGCCGGGAAAAAAGTGCTGGTGTCTGCCGGCCCCACACTGGAACCCATCGATCCTGTCCGGTATGTGAGCAACCATTCTTCAGGCAAAATGGGATATGCCATTGCCAGGTCTGCGGAGAGGCGGGGGGCACAAGTGACCCTGGTGAGCGGTCCTGTCAGCCTGGATCCGCCTGTGGGGGTTGAAATCCTTCAGGTACAGACCTGCCGGGACATGGCAGATGCCATGATGTCCCAGTTTCCCGGCGCAGATATCACCATCAAGGTGGCGGCAGTGGCGGATTTTCGTCCGAAAACCCACACGGATCTGAAAATCAAGAAAACATCGGTCCAGGGTGATCTTACCCTGGAACTGGTCCAGAACCCCGATATTTTACAGCGCCTGGGGGAGATGAAAAGAGCTGACCAGTTTCTGGCGGGATTTGCTGCAGAAACCCATGACCTTGCAGCCAGTGCCCAAAAAAAAATCAAAAAAAAGAACCTGGACATGATCGCTGCCAATCTGGTGGGGGGGAAGGATTCCGGATTTCAGGCAGACACCAACAAGGTCACTTTGTTTTTCCGGGACGGATCCAAAAAAGATCTGGCCTTGATGGACAAGCAGGCAGTGGCCCATACCCTTCTTGATTCCATCCTGGAAAAGTTCTTATAGACCGGCCATGGCAGTATCTGATCCCATAAACACAGGCCCGTCTGCCGATGATCTGCTGGCGGTTATCCAGGATTTCTCCCAGTATCTCAGGTTCCAGAAAACCCTTGGGTTCACCCGGTATGACCTGTCACCGCAGTCACGCGCTATTCTGGATACCTGGGGACAAAAACAAAAACCAACCCCCTCAGCCCCTGATTTTTGTTTTCATGGTCCTGCATCGGCAGCCATTGTGATCGTGGACAGCCAGGGGACTTTTTTTTCAGGGGAAGCCGGAGATCTGCTGAAAAAGATTCTGACTGCCATGAAGATCTCTGTGGATGGGGTATCCCTGTGCAATGCCTCAGATCCGGCTGCGGTCAAAAATCATGTGCAGACTGTGCAGCCGCGCTTCGTCATTGCCCTGGGACGGCGTGCCGCAGCACTGGTGACAGGCAGGCAGGAACCACTGGAGAACCAGCGGGGCCGGTTTTTCAGTTTTCAGGGTATTAAAGTCATGCCCACCTATCATCCGCTGCAGCTGCTGGAAAATCCCGCCCTGAAACGACCGGTGTGGGAAGATATGCAGCAGGTGATGAAAATAATGGAATCAGGCCATGATCGTTGACAGATTCATGGATATCCTGGTTGCGGAAAAAGGGTATTCCCCCCATACCTGCCGGGCCTACCGCTCTGATATCATGGATTTTATAGGGTTTTTTGCTGGAGAGCAGGACAACAAAGATCCTGAAGCAGAAAATGCGCAAGCCTGCGACATGCGGCTGCAGAAACAGTTTGCTACCCGTGTGGCGGACCTGGAACCAGGAGATATCAAAAAATACTTGGCCCACCAGGTCCGGGCCAACAAGCAAAAAAAAACCCTGTCCCGCAGGCTGTCTGCCCTGAAAGCGTTTTTTGCTTTTCTGGTGCGGGACAAACAGATGACAGCCAATCCTGCGGACGGCATCCCCTTTCCCAAACTGGGCAGGACCATTCCCCGGGTGTTGACCGTGGAGGATATGTTTTGCCTGCTGGATTCCATAAAAACCGACACCTGGCTGGAAAAGCGCAACTGTGCCATGTTTGAAACTTTTTATTCCACAGGCATGCGGATTTCGGAAATCCATGGCCTGGATATGGGTCATATTGACTTTCACAACCAGGTGATTAGAGTTTTGGGCAAAGGCGGTAAACAGCGGATGGTGCCGGTGGGGCGCAGGGCTGTGGCAGCGGTGAAATCCTATAGAGAAGCATTGTCAAAGGATCTGGATCCTGTGTTTGTGAACAAAGATTTCAAGCGGCTGTCTACCCGGTCCATCAGCAGGATACTGGACAAGATCGTCAATGAGTGCGGCCTGCATGTGCCGGTATCCCCCCATGTGCTGCGCCACTGTTTTGCCACCCATATGCTGGATTCCGGGGCTAACCTGCGGGGTATCCAGGAAATTCTGGGCCATGCCAGCCTGTCCACCACCCAGGTGTACACCCATGTGAGCATGGACCATTTAATGCAGGTATATGACAAAGCACATCCAAGGAGTTGATATAACAACATGAGCAATGATACCTTTCACGGCACCACCATCCTGGCCCTTCGCACAAAAAAGGCAGTGGTGATGGCCGGCGACGGCCAGGTCACTTTAGGCAGTATTGTGACCAAACACAAGGCAAAAAAAGTGAGAAGAATTTTCCATGATCAGATTATCACCGGGTTTGCCGGTGCCACTGCCGATGCCCTGACCCTGTCTGAAAAACTCGAAGAAAAACTGGAACGGTACAACGGCAACCTGACCCGGGCCAGTGTGGAGCTGGCCAGAGAATGGCGTACCGACAAATACCTGCGGCGCCTGGAAGCCATGATGATAGCCGCTGATGTGCACAACACCTATCTTCTGTCCGGCAACGGGGATGTGATCGAGCCGGATCACGGGGTGATCAGTATCGGGTCGGGCAGTCCTTCAGCCCAGTCTGCAGCCGTGGCCCTTATGGAAAACACAGACCTTTCCCCGGAGCAGATTGTGGAAAAAGCCATGAAGATTGCCGCAGACCTGTGTATTTACACCAACCATGAAATCACCCTGGAGGCATTGGACATTTCTTAATAAAACCCATGCCCCTGCTCAGGCACATCAGAAAGGAAAACTTTTAGTCGGTAGTAACCAGGAAGAAAAATTTGTGATTGTTAGCGGAAGCTGATGCCCGGGTAGTGACAGCTGAAGGCTTTCAAACAATTTGACCAACCATCACCATATAATGTGGTCCCACCGTTTAGGGACCAAACTGGAATATATTCATGAAAGATTTAAAGCCCAAAGAAATTGTAAAAGAACTGGACAAATATATCATCGGCCAGAATGATGCCAAAAAATCAGTGGCCATTGCCCTGCGCAACCGGTGGCGCAGGCGCCAGGTGGAACCGGATCTCCAGGATGAGATCGCCCCCAAAAATATCATTCTCATCGGTCCCACAGGCGTGGGCAAAACAGAAATTGCCAGACGTCTGGCCAATCTTACGGACTCGCCCTTTTACAAGGTGGAGGCATCCAAATTCACCGAGGTGGGATATGTGGGCCGGGATGTGGAATCCATGATCAGGGATCTTATGGAACTGACCGTGAACACCCTCAAGGCCAGGCAGCAGGAAGCGGTCCAGGAAAAAGCAGGTCGTATGGCTGAAGAACGGATACTGGATCTTCTGCTGCCCCCGTCCCCCAGATCCAGCGCCCCGGCAGACGGCAAACCCATCCAGCTTTCTGATCATTCGACCCAGTCCCAGGACACCGGTTCCGGTACAAGAGAAAAACTCAGAACCATGCTTCGGGCCGGTAAACTGGATACCCGGCAGATTGACCTGGATGTGGCGGACAAATCCTCTCCCATGGTGGAAATTTTTTCCAATACCGGGATGGAGGAAATGGGGATCAATGTCAAGGATATGCTGGGCAATCTCATGCCCAAGTCCACCAAGCGCAGAAAAGTGACGGTAAAAGAAGCCATGAAGATTCTGACCCAGGAAGAGGCGGCCCACCTGGTGGACATGGACCGGGTCAAAACAGATGCTGTGGCCATGGTGGAGCAGTCCGGCATCATTTTTATCGATGAGATAGACAAGATTGCCGGCAAGGAAAAAAGCCAGGGTCCTGAGGTGTCCAAAGAAGGGGTTCAGCGGGATCTGCTTCCCATTGTTGAAGGCAGTTCCGTGCCCACCAAATACGGCATCGTGAAAACCGACCATATTTTGTTCATAGCCTCGGGTGCGTTTCATGTGTCCAAACCATCAGATCTGATTCCCGAACTCCAGGGCCGGTTTCCCATCCGGGTGGAACTGACCTCCCTTGGGGCGGATGAATTTGTACGGATCCTGACAGAACCAAAGAACGCCCTGGTGCTCCAGTACATTGCCCTGCTGCGTACCGAAGGTGTGGATATTTCTTTTACCCAGGATGCAGTGGAAAAAATTGCCGCCATAGCGGTGGATGTGAATGCCAC
>DATFKQ010000165.1:0-17345 GCA_035268565.1 Desulfotignum sp.
CTGCTTTGGATTCTTGAAGCGTTTTCAAGTCAAATGCCGGTAAATTGATCTGGTAGGGCTCGGAACCATTCAAGCGCTTTTCATCGGTCCGGTCAAGCTCCCTTCTGAGGTGTTCACCCAGTGCTGCCTTGATTTGTTCTTTGGAAATATCCATTGAATCCCCTGTCAATCTCATGACTTCATGCTTGAGTATGCCCGATAACTGCCGGGCATGTTTCAAGCATCCGGTTTTCAGGCTCAATTTTATTTCCCCCATGTGGGGCTTTGGAAGTTTATACCTGAAATGATACTTTGTGCCAACCCTTTGAAGGTGGTTCGGATTTTTTGGAAGTCTGGCCATTTTATCCCCCTTTTGTTGTGCGGGGATAGGCTCAAAGTGTACAGCCATTTTGTTCATGCTTTTTGTACAATTTCTGCAAAATGGCCATTTTCGGGGGGCCAAAAACACAAAAGCCCCGCTATGCGGGGCTATTATTATTTTTGGTAGCGGGGGAAGGATTTGAACCAACGACCTTCGGGTTATGAGCCCGACGAGCTACCAGACTGCTCCACCCCGCATCAATTCGATCAATATAGGCCAAAAGTTTATAAACGTCAAGCCTTTTGTTATATTTTTATTGGAGATTTATCAAATATTAGTGAAGCAGTGATGCTATCATGGCTTTGAGTTCGTCATAGTTCCGGGTAACAGGGATGTCCGGAAAATCGGTGATTACAGATGCAGGGGGTTTAAAGAAAAATCCCTGGTGGGCGGCCTGGATCATGTCGATATCATTGTATGAATCACCAAAGGCAGTCACCTGGTAATGCAGGCTTTTAAACGCCTGCACCGCTTTTTGCTTCTGGTTGTCGATGCGCAGGTTGTAGTCTGTGATATTGCCCTGGTTATCAATGGTCAGGCTGTGACACAAAAGGGTGGGAAATCCCAGACCGGGCATCAGGGGTTTTGCAAATTCCTCAAACGTATCTGACAATATGATGATCTGGGAGCGGGAGCGTATCCAGTCCAAAGCTTCTCTGGCGCCGGGAAGAGGCTCCAGGGTGGCGATTACCGACTGGATATCCTGTATCCTGAGGTTGTGCTCCTTTAGAAGGGCCAGACGACGGGTCATGAGCACATTATAGTCACTGATATCTCTGGTGGTGAGTTTCAATTCCTCTATGCCGGTCTTCAGGGCCACATTGATCCAGATCTCCGGAAGAAACACCCCTTCCAGGTCTGCCACAAGCATATCCATCAGGTCCCCTCCTCTTCGATGCGGATTACCATGGGATCCCCCACCACGCAGTCTGTGGCCGATATCCGGGAAAGTGCGGTCTGCACCCATTCTTCTTTTGCCGTATGGGTGATCATGACAACAGGCACTTTGCCGTTGGTCTTGCGCCCTTTCTGGTGCACGGATTTGATGCTGATCTTGTTTTCTCCCAGAATGCCGGAAATTCTGGACAAGACCCCGGGATGGTCCTGGGCCTCGAACCGCAGGTAATACCGGGTCATCAATTCTTTCATGGACAGAACCGGAATCTGCCGGATATTGTCTTCCGGATACCCCAGGATGGGAACCCGGCGTTTGGTGCCGCAGATAATATTTCTGGCAATATCGGCAATATCGCTGAGCACGGCCGATGCTGTGGGCATCATGCCGGCCCCGTGGCCGTAGAGCATGGTCCTGCCGGTGGCATCCGCATCAATGGCAATGGCATTCATGGAATGCTCCACATGGGACAAAGGATTGGCATTGTCAATCATGGTGGGATGCACCCGGGCCTCCACATGGTCCCCGTGGATTTTACCGATGGCCAGAAGCTTTATGGTGTAGCCAAAAGATTTTGCAAATGCAATGTCCGTGGGAGTGATGTGACGGATGCCCTCCACATGGATATCCTTGAGATTGATTTCCATACCATGGGACAGGGCATTGAGGATGGCCAGTTTGTGGGCGGTGTCATGGCCGTCAATGTCCAGAGAGGGTTCTGCTTCAGCAAAACCCAGTTCCTGGGCTTTTTTCAGGGCATCTGCAAAAGAGCACCCTTCCCGGGAAATCCTGGTGAGAATGTAATTGCAGGTCCCGTTCAAAATAGCGGACATGGCGGTGATATCATTGGCAACCAGAGATTCCCGCAGGGTTTTGATAATGGGCATGCACCCCCCGCAGCTGGCCTCAAACGCCAGATCCACCTGATTGTTCCGGGCGGTTTTCACCAGATCGTTGCCCCGTCCTGCCAGCAATGCCTTGTTGGCGGTCACCACATGTTTCTTGTTTTCCAGGGCCTGAAAAATAAATTCTCCGGCCACGGTTTCTCCGCCGATAAGTTCCACTATAATGTCAATATCCGGATCCGTGAGCACGGTCATGGCATCAGATACCAGGGCTGTGCTGCCAAGATCGATCCCCCGGTCAGTTTGCGTGTCAATATCAGCAATGGTTTTCAAATTCAAACGGGCACCGGTTCTGGATTCCAGCAGCTGTTTTTTTTGGGTCAGCAGCGCTGCCACCCCTGTACCCACAACACCAAACCCCAGAATACCGATGTGGATTGTTTTCATGGCTTTTTTTCTCTCCGAAAATTGGTCTGTGTTAAAAATATGATAGATACAATATAAAAAAGCCTGTGTCAAAAATCTTTTGACTTTTAACCCCCATATGTTTATCATTGTCAGGCTTTTATAAGGATTCAACCATCCACACACAAGGTGATTTTCATGAATGATTCACTGACTTATGCAGATTCCGGTGTTGATATCGACAAGGCCAACCAACTGGTCGACAGAATCAAAGATATTGCCAAATCCACCCCCAGATCCGGTGTCATGGGAGAAATAGGCGGTTTTGGCGGTCTTTTTTCTCTTAACCTGTCCAATATTTCAAACCCGGTGCTGGTCAGTGCCACAGACGGGGTGGGCACCAAATTAAAAATTGCGTTCCAAATGGATCAGCATGACACCATCGGCATTGATCTGGTGGCCATGTGTGTCAATGATATCATTGTCCAGGGAGCAAAGCCCCTTTTCTTTCTGGACTACCTGGCCATGGGCACACTGGAAAACACAGTGGCTGAACAGATCATCCAGGGCATTGCCGATGGATGCACCCAGGCCGGATGTGCCCTTATCGGTGGTGAAACCGCAGAAATGCCCGGCATTTACCAGCCAGGGGAGTATGATCTTTCCGGGTTTGCCGTGGGTATTGTGGACAACACCAAAATCATTGACGGGTCCTATGTCAGACCCGGGCATAAGCTCATAGGCCTTGCCTCCAGCGGTATTCATTCCAATGGGTTTTCCCTGGTAAGAAAAATATTTTTTGACCACTGCAAATATGATGTGACCACCAGGATGCCGGAACTTGGGACCACCCTTGGTGAGGAACTGCTGCGTCCCACCACCATTTATGTATCCACCATAAGGAGCCTGCTGCGGGACCTGCCCATCCACGGGCTTGCCCATATTACCGGCGGCGGTATTGATGAAAACATTATCCGGGTTATTCCTGATGCATGCACAGCCGTCATCCACAAAAATGCCTGGGAACCCGCCCCTATCTTCAGGCTGCTCCAGAATCTGGGAAATGTGGCGGATGCGGAAATGCAAAGAACATTCAACAACGGCATAGGCATGGTGATGGTGGTGCCGGAAAAATCTGCACAGGAAGTGATGGACCGCCTGGCAGCCATGGAAGAAAAAGCCTATGTCATTGGTGAAATCACCGCCAGAAAAGACAATGAAAAAAAGATCCACTGGATCTGATCTTCAATGATCGTTCTTGGCATTGAATCTTCCTGTGATGAAACTGCAGCAGCAGTGGTGGGTAAAAACAACAGGATTCTGTCCTCGGTAGTCGCCTCCCAGGTGGAAGTCCACAGCCAGTATGGCGGTGTGGTACCGGAACTGGCATCCCGCATGCATGTGGAAGCCATCACCCCGGTGGTGGAAAAAGCCGTGCACCAGGCCGGCATTTCCACAAGCGATATCCAGGGGGTGGCCGCCACCCGGGCACCGGGACTCATCGGTGCCCTGCTGGTGGGATTCTGCTTTGCCAAAGCCTTTGCCTGGGGCCAGGACCTGCCGCTGGCCGGGGTCAAGCATCTGGAAGCCCACATCCATTCCCTGTTTCTGGCAGCCCCGGATCTTAAATTTCCCTTTACCGCCCTTGTGGTATCAGGCGGCCATACCAACATCTACCATGTCTCAGCTGACAACCGGTTTGAACTCATGGGCCAGACCAGGGACGATGCTGCAGGAGAAGCCTTTGACAAGGTTTCCAAAATGCTGGATCTGGGGTATCCGGGAGGGCCTGTAATCGAGCAGATGGCCAGAACCCGGGATTCCGGTCAGATTCGCTTTCCCAGGTCCCTTCTGGAAAAAGACAGCTTTGATTTCAGTTTTTCCGGTCTTAAATCAGCTGTGGCCCGGCATATCCACGAAAATCCTGTAAAAAGCCCGGCAGAAAAAGCCCAGGTGGCAGCCGATTTTCAGGCAGCAGTGATCGATGTGCTTTGTGAGAAACTGCTCCGGGCGGCCAGGTACAGGTCCTGCCGCCAGATTGGTATTTCCGGCGGGGTTTCAGCCAACCAGACCTTTGTGGCCACCCTGAAGCGGCGTGCTGCCGCCAAAAACATCCAGGTCATTGCACCGCCCTTGTCTCTTTGCGGCGACAATGCCGCCATGGTGGCGGCACGGGGAGCGGTCATGATCCGGGACGGCTGCACCTGCGGCCTGGAAGATGACGTTTTTTCCAGGGCATTGCACCAGTAACCGGGAGGATGCCTTTTTTTCCAGGACCTTTTTCCAGCAGCAGGGAGGATAACATTTTATCCAGGACCTTGCACCAGGCGGGCCATTCTCAGGAGGGGTGCCAGTCCAGATATTTTTGCTTATACCGGTATATTCTTTTCAGACAGACTTCTGCTTTGGCCTGCAGTGCCTGGTCTGATTCCAGCTGCCCCACCAGGGCCTGAAACGCATTTTCAATGTTGGGCCCTTTATGGCAGATCAGGGCAAGGTCGATATCTGCCGCCAGAACCTGTGCCATGCAGGTGGCCATGTCATGGCCAATGGCTTTCATGTCCAGATCATCGGTGAGCACCAGTCCCTGGAAACCCAGTACATTTCTCACCAGGTCCCGGGCAATGGCCACGGACAGGCTGGCCTGCCACACGGCATCCAGCCGGGGGTACACGATGTGCGACAGCATCAGTCCTGAGACATCCGCGTGCACAGCTGCTTCAAAAGGCACCAGATCCGATGCCTCCAGGGTGGAAAGATCAGCATCCAGGATTGGCAGCCGGTGATGGGAATCCAGGACGGTTCTGCCGATACCGGGAAAATGCTTGGCAACCGCCATGACACCTTTTTTTTGCAGCATCTTTATGACCGTGGTTCCCAGATCCGCCACGGTGCGGGCATCTCCGGCAAAGGCCCGGGCCTGCATGATGGAATCTGTCTGCCGGTACGCTACATCCATCACCGGTGCCAGGTTCATATTGATCCCGGCATCCTTGAGTTCTCTGGCTGTAATGCGCGCAAAATTTTCAGCTTCTGTCCGGGTTCTGATATACGGGTTGCCTGGAAAACGGGTAAAGGGTTCGGGCAGCCTTGCAACCGTTCCGCCTTCCTGGTCCACTGCAATGAACAGGGGCGGCCGGCCGCAGGAAGCTGCAAAGGCCTGAGCATCATTGCACAGCTGACACAGCTGTGCCGGGGACTGGATATTGTACCGGAACAAAACAATGCCGCCGGCCCGGTATTTTTCAATAATCTGCTTCAGATCCGGATTAAGGCCGGTGCCTTCAAATCCCAGCATCAACCGCTGGCCTGCCAGGTGAAAAACATGCTTATCCATTGAGCACTTTTTGGGCCTGTTTTAATGCCAGGGTCACTTTTTCAGACAACACCCCTGCCTGTTCCAGCTGGGCTGCGATCTCTTTTAATCCGGACGCTTGGGCTTTTTGGGCCCAGGAAAAGAAATTGTCCTTATGGCTGTCATTGTGGTCCACCCAGTGGGAGAGCAGAACAGCCAGCTTGTCCTCCAGAGACATTTCCTGCGCATCTTCCCGGCCGGGTTCTCCGGTGTGTGCATGCCCATGTCCGGGGTCATGTTCCCGGCCGTGTTCATGCGGATGGCTGTGTTCATGCGGATGGGTATGTCCATGTTCATGGCTGCGGTCATGTTCATGGGGGTGATTGTGGCTGCTGTTGTGATCGTGATTATGGTCATGGCTCATGGCTGTTCTCCATTTAAATGTTTATCCAGGCTTACAGGTTCCGGTGTATACGGGCCCACCGGTCTCCAGTTGCAGAATGCACTGATTTCAATACCGTTAAAAATTATGGATACGGGCCGGTCTGCAGACACCACCACCACAATGGTCCTGGCATTGGCCGCTGAAAACCGCAGAGCAGAATTATATCTGGCACCCCTTGCCATGTTCTCCCAGTTGATGGTCTTCCCGTCCAGCAGGCAGGCAAACCCGTGAATGGCGCTGTCAGCCGTCAAATGGACAGCCCCGTCTATTTTGAGCAGGGAGCAGACAAGATCAATGTTCTGGGGTTCCACAAGGCTCAGGGGCGGGTCCAGAACATGGCCGGACAGCCTCAGGGGCGGATCATTGAGATCGATGACCAGGGTACAGCCATGGCGGGCCCGGCCTGCGCTGTGGACCAGGTGGGACACCACCTGAAAAAGGATGGTGGATGCAGCGGTGTCCAGGTCGGTATCCAAAAGCAGTTCTTCCAGCTCCACCAGTTTGGCTTCCCTGGTGGTGGAGTGGAAACTGCCGTCAAAAAATGAAGCGATCCTGGTACCATTCAGGCGCAAAAATCCATAATCTCCTTTAAAATGGGCGGCAATGGCATAATCAGGCACAGGTCCGCCCGTGATGCCGATAATGGCGGTGCCGTCAGATACCAGTTTGCGGTCAGATTCTTCCACTGCCTGAAGCAGTTTGCGGATATGCTTGATATTGGACACCTGGGGCCGCTCATGCTCCTGTATCCTGGTGATAAATTCGGTTCTGGCAATCTGTCTGGGATCACAGAAAAACAAAATTCCTTTTGGCCAGGATCCCTCTTCTTTGGTTTTGGAAATATCCAGAATATTGTTAAGAATGGAGGTCACCCGGATCCTGCTGTCATACCCGAGGTTGCGCTCTCTTTCATCCACAATATGATCCGCTACAGCCTGCAGGGCATAATTTTTGAGTACATATTCAGAAGAATTAATGGCAGCCTTCCGGGAATGGAAATCATGAATAAGCAGGGTGGCTGCCTGTTCCAGCCATCTTTCCGTAGGATAGATGGAACACAGGTCCGGATGGTGTTCTGTAAACCACACCTGGTAAAAAAATTCACTGCAGCTGCCGCCATAGGAAATCAGGCCGGACAGGGCCAGGTCGTTTTCCGGAATAAGGTATCCCCGGGGCTGGGAACTGATTCTGTCCTGCACCCGGGTCCGCCAGTGATTGTCTTCTGAAAAGAACATGTTACGGATTTTGACCTCATGTCCCTGAAGCAGGTCCTGGGTATCGAGCACCATCACCGGATCATCCGGCCCGGCCGCAAAAATCAGGGCCACCCGGCTGGGATGGGAAAAATTACACAGTCCCTCGACTACCCCGTTCACAATGTTGGCCACACATAATTTCTGGTACAGCGTCTGATTCATTTTTTTTCCTGTCTGCTTTGCAAAACCAATGGTGTTTGATATCCTTGTTACCGGCCTTTTGGCAAGTTTTTTTTTATATCTTCATTTTTGGCTATTGTAAAACCCGGCAGGGATTGCTATTGAAATCAAAAATTAAAACCGGAGGCAACATGCGCACCTTTTTTACCCTTATCCTTATAGTGGTCCTGTCCATCCTGTTTACCGGAGGGGCAGTGCATGCCGAAACCAGGACCGGTTATGTCAGTGACATGCTTATCCTCACCTTCCGACAGGGTCCCGGGCCTTCTTACCCGGTATTGGAAACCCTTGAAAGCAATACCCCGTTAACTATTCTGGGGGAAGAAAACGGCTATTTCAACGTGCAGCTGTCCTCCGGGGAAACCGGATGGGTGGACAAACAATTCGTGATGTTTGATCCCCCTAAAACAAAGATTATTGAACAATTGGAACAAAAAATCCAGGGGTTGGAAAAACAACTGCAGGACCTGACCGCAGCCAATGAAACCCTGAAAAGCCGGCTGACATCCGAAACCAGCGCCGGACAAAAAGCAACAGCCTCTTTGAAAGCAGCTCTGGAAGAAGCACAAAAAAAGAACAATCTGCTTACAGAACAACTGGCTGCCAGCCAGAAACAATATGCAGATCTGGCAGCCAAATCTGAAGATGTTGTGGCGGTCATGGAAAAAAACAAAATTCTGGAAGCCCAGAACAAACAGCTTTCCAGGGATATCGCCCAGCTGGAAGAGCAATCGGGTCAGGTGTTTAAAACCGGTATGATCAAATGGTTTCTGGCCGGCTTCGGGGTGATCTTTTTCGGATGGCTCCTGGGCCAGAGTGTCTCTTCCAGAAAAAAGAAAAAAAGTTCCCTGCTGAGCTGATTTTTGCTTTTTCATCTTCGTGTGCAAAACCGCGCCTGATACTGATACTATGCTCATTATAGTGCCAGTATTCAGGACAGAGTCTCAAAAATGCTGTATCTGTAATACCCTGGGGTTGTTTCTCAACCATTAAAGTTTTATTCAAAAAGATAAACGATGTTTACTTTTTTTATTTTTTGCTTGACACAAGTGCTTCTTTATATTTATTCACATTACAAATTATGCTTTTAACCCAACTTTCAGACGTCAGCTGTGATGAAGGGGGTCAGCCGGCTCCGGAAGGTGGGCTTTTAATCTTTACATTCGGATATAATTTCCGAATCCAGTGAAAGGAGCTGAAATTGGCCGATCAAAGCCTTTATGCAAAAAAAATCTGGTTAAAATCCTATGAACCGGGTATTGCACCCACCATTGATTTCACAGATATGCTGGTTCCCGAGTACCTGACAGAGTCGGCAAAACAGTTCCCGGATCATTCTGCCCTGATTTTCCAGGGATATAGCGTGACCTTCAAGGAACTCGATGACATGGTGGGCAGATTTGCCGCAGCCCTCAAGGATTACGGCATAAAAAAAGGGGACAGCGTGGCCATCCTTCTGCCCAATGTAATCCCCTGTGTGGTGGCGTATTACGCGACCCTCAGAATCGGGGGCATTGTGGTGTTCAACAACCCCCTCTACTCGGACCGGGAACTGGAACATCAGTTCACAGATTCCGGATCCACATTTCTCATCACCCTGGACTTGCTGGCCGACCGGATGGTGAAACTGCGGGAAAAAACCGGCATCAAAACCATTGTCTACACCTCCATCGGAGATTACCTTCCCTTTGTCAAACGCCTGCTCTTTCCTCTGGTGGCAAAGAAAAAAGGCCTGGCCGCAGATGTTTCTGAAGCAGAAGACGTGCACGCCTTCAAGGATGTCCTGGCAAAATATGCGCCTGACACCACCCAGGCAGACGTGTCCCTTGATGATGTGGCCATGTACCAGTATACCGGCGGCACCACAGGGGTTTCCAAGGGGGTGATGCTCACCCACAAAAACATTGCCTGTCAGATCCAGCAGATAGAAGCCTGGTTCCCTGAATTTGAAAAAGGCGCGGAAATCATGCTGGGGGCCCTGCCCTTTTTCCATGTATTCGGCATGTCTGTTTCCATGAACCTTGCCGTGCGCATGGGGTGGACCAATGTTCTGGTGCCCAAACCCCAGCCAGAACCCCTGCTGGAAGCGATTTCCAAATTCAGGGTCACCTTTGCTCCCCTGGTTCCCACCATGTATATCGGCATGCTGGACCACCCGGACATGGAACATACCGATCTGACCAGCATCAAAGGCTGCTTTTCCGGCAGCGCCCCCCTGCCCCTGGAGGTGATCAACAAATTCCAGAAAATCACCGGCTCCATCATTGTGGAAGGTTTTGGTCTCACCGAATCTTCTCCGGTCACCCATGTCAATCCCTTTAACGGCAACAGAAAAGTGGGCAGCATCGGCATCCCCATTCCTGAAACCGAATGCACAATCGTGGACCTGGAAGACAGCACAAAAGAAATGCCTGTGGGAGAAGCAGGCGAGCTGCTCATGCGCGGTCCCCAGATCATGAAAGGGTATCTGAACAAACCGGAGGAAACCGGCAAAACCCTCACCAAAGACGGATTTCTGTGCACCGGGGATGTGGCGAAAATGGATGAAGACGGATATTTTTTCATCGTTGACCGGATCAAGGATATGATCATTTCCGGCGGGTACAATGTATATCCAAGAGATATCGATGAGGTGCTGTTTGAGCATCCCAAAATCCTGGAAGCCTGCTGCGTCGGCATACCCCATCCCAAACGCGGAGAGGCGGTCAAGGCGTTTATCGTGCTCAAAGAAGGCCAGGACATGACGGAAAAAGAAGTTATTGACTATTGTGACGGGAAACTGGCCAAGTACAAGCTGCCAGTGGCAGTGGAATTCAGGTATGAACTGCCCAAGTCCAATGTGGGTAAAATACTGCGCAAGGATTTACGGGTCCAGAAATAAGCCGGAGCCTGTGGCGGGTTTGCTGCCACGGCACTGAAAAATACAGCGTTCACAAATCTTGCGGTAATGATAGCCGTATACGGAAAGGGTTATGGCCATGGGCAGCAGTCTGGGTTTGCGCATCATGGTCCAGAGGATCAGATACCAGTAATGGAAGCGTTCTTTTCCCATAATCCCAAGCCGTAATGCTGCCCTGAAAAAACAAAGAAACCGCTGCAGATTCAGAGGGAGAAGTATTTCAGGGGGTTTGAGTTCCTGAAACAGGGTCCTGATCCGCTGATAATAATTTTTGGGCAGATAAATCTGCTTCATGATGGATTGATAGCCGTCAAAGAGCGTGTCCATACCCATGCGGGGAATAATATTGGTGGCGCCGTCCACATTGTTTCCGGAAAAAGATTCAGTAATCCGGTTTTCCTGCGCAAGCCGGTCAAACAGCCGGGTGCCTGGAACAGCCTGGAGCAAACCCACCATGGCCGTGACAATGCCGCTTTTCTGGATGAAATCGATCTGGCGGGAGAAAATGGATGGCCGGTCATTGTCAAACCCCACAATAAACCCGCCCATAACCTGCAGTCCGGAACGGTGGATAATGCTGACACTTTCCAGCAGGTCCCGGTTTTTGTTCTGGGTTTTATGACATTCGGTCAGGCTTGCCTCATCCGGAGACTCGATCCCGATAAACACGGAATCAAACCCTGCGGCAACCATCAACCCCATAAGCGCAGGATCATCTGCAAGGTTAATGGATGATTCGGTAAAAAAAACACACCCTTTTTTGTCTTTGCGCCACTCTATCAGTGCAGGAAGCAGGTGTTTTTTTAAAAATTTTTTATTGCCGATAAAATTATCATCCACAAAAAAGATACTGCCCCGCCAGCCGGAAGCATAAATTTCATCCAGTTCAAAGATAATCTGTTCAGCGGTTTTCAGCCGCGGTGTATGGCCGAACAAAGCGGTGACATTGCAGAAATCACAATTGAAAGGACAGCCCCTGGAAAACTGAATGCTCATGGAAGCATATTGTTTCATGTGCAAAAGTTCCCACAGCGGCACCGGGGTACCGCCAAGGTGGCAAAAACCCCGGGCCCGGTAGATTTTTCTGGCCTTTTCTTTTTCCAGGTCTGATAAAAATCGGGGAAGGGTCAGTTCTGCTTCATCCAGCACCAGGTGATCCACAGCCGTGAATGCATCAGGTTCTGAGGTAAAAAGGGGTCCGCCGGCAACAACGGTGGCGCCCAATGCCCTGCACCGGTCAATAACCTGTGCTGCTGATGTGCGCTGCACCGCCATCCCGCCGATAAACACCAGATCGGCCCACAGAATATCCTTATCTGTCAGAAGGTCCACATTTGTATCCACCAGGCGTTTGGCCCATGTTTCAGGCAGAAGAGCGGCCACGGTCAGCAGTCCCAGAGGCGGGAAAGCTGCTTTTTTTCCGATAAAGCCCAGGGCATGGGTGAATGACCAGAAAGTTTCCGGAAATTCCGGATAAACAAGTAATACATTCATCATGGGAATCCTTTTTTTCCAGTTTTCACATGATCTCTTGCAGATTCAGGAGACGTCATCATCGCTGATCCGAAAGGGTTACAATTCTTTCAAAAAAGCGTGCCGGTATTATACCATGATGTATACCTTTGATTCCATAAATAAAAAATATGTGGTATAAGTATGGGCGTTTTTAAACCTTTGGCATTAAATTATATGTAAGGAAACCACTGCACCATGGAAATCAACCATTATGAGTTTGAATACGGGGAATACGGTGAAACCACCGGCGTCACCATTAATCTGCGGGGATATGATATTCTGCGCTTCAACAACATCAGCAAAGGCACCGCTTTTTCCATTGCCGAACGCATCCGGCTGAAGTTGAGCGGATTTCTGCCTCCACGGGTCAAAACCCTTGAAGACCAGGTAACAACCAGCCTGGATATTGTGGCAAAAAAAGAAAACGACATTGAAAAATTCATCTATATCAGAAGCCTGTATGACCGGAATGTGGTGCTGGCCCATGCCGTTATCGCCAGCGACATTATCCAGTTTCTGCCCATTATCTACACCCCCACCGTGGGCCTGGCCTGTCAGCTGTACTCCACCATGTTCAGGCGGGCCAACGGCATCCACCTGTTCCCGGACAATATCGACCATGCGGAACAGATCCTGGGCAACTACACAGACCAGGATATCCGGGTGGCCGTGGTAACAGACAACCAGGGAATTTTAGGCATCGGGGACCAGGGTGCCGGCGGCATTCCCATCTGTCTTGGCAAACTCATGCTCTATACCCAGGGTGCAGGCATTGCCCCATGGCACTGCCTGCCCATCTCCCTGGATGTGGGCACTGACAACAAAGAGCTGATCAACGACCCCAATTATCTTGGCTGGCGCCACCAACGGCTCAAAGGTGATGATTATGATGCTTTCATAGAAAAATTTGTCACCGCATTTAAAAAGGTCTTTCCCACCGCCCTGTGCCAGTGGGAGGATTTCTCCAAACAGGCCGCGTTTTCCGTGCGGGATAAATTTTCTGACCAGGTTATTTCCTTTAACGACGATATCCAGGGTACCGGTGCCGTGACCCTGGCCGGTATCCTGGCTGCCATGAAATCCAAAAAACAGTCTTTCACAGACCAGGTGTTTCTGGTGCATGGTGCCGGTGCCGGCGGAGTGGGCATTGCTGAACAGATCATGACCGAACTGATGGAACAGGGCCTGGATGAAACTGCGGCAAAAAACAAAATTTTCACCCTGGATTCCAAAGGGGTGGTCACCACAGACCGGGACCTGGAACCTTATAAAACCAAATTTGCCAGGGATCCGCACACCCTTTCCTGGATCAACACCCCGGAAGACAACACCCTTGTCAATGTCATCACCCATGAAAAAATCACCGTGCTCATCGGCACCTCGGGCCAGCCCGGCTGTTTTACCCGGGACATTGTGGATGCAGTGGCAAAAAATACGGACCGGCCCGTGATCCTGCCCTTGAGCAACCCCACCACCAAAACCGAAGCCCTGCCTGAAAATCTGTACCAGTGGACCGATGGAAAAGTACTGGTGGCAACGGGTTCCCCTTTTGCACCGGTGGTGCACAAAAATAAAACATACCGCATCGGCCAGATGAACAACGCCTTTATCTTTCCCGGGGTGGGCCTGGGCATTGTGGCCTCGGGCGCCGCAAAAGTGCTGCCGGTCTTTTTTTCCGCTGCTGCCCATGCGGTTGCTGAATTCATCACAGACCAGGATATCCAGGACGGTATTTTGTGCCCGCCCCTGGATCAGCTGCGGCAGGTGTCCATTGCCGTGGCCAAAAAGGTGGGGGCAGAGGCAATAAAAGCCGGGGTAACAGATAACGGATGTGCCTTTTCCCGGTTCAAACACAACAATGACCCGGACCGCCTCAATACCCTTATTGACAAAATGATCTGGAATCCCGTGTATTTTTGATGGCTGCCTGATGCTGATCCCTTGATCACTTAAGCGTATTCCTGCGTTAAACAAAGGTAAGTATCCCGGCAGTACCGGAAGACTCACCTGAAAGCCCTTACTGCAACATAAGAAAGCTTTGCCCATGTACGGCTGGACCGGAAAGATTGCCCGCATTGACCTGACCCGGCAGAAAATTGACGTCCAGCCCCTGTCCCCTGACACCTGTGCCCGGTATCTGGGGGGCAGGGGCATGGGCGGTCTGTTTCTGCGGCCGGCCGCCGCCCTGGACTGGGATCACCCGGATGTGCCCGTGTGCCTGTTCACAGGGCCCCTCACCGCCACTGCAGCCCCCACATCAGGCCGCAGCCACATGGTGTCTCTCTCTCCCCTGACCGGGCTTATGGCAGATGCCTCTGTGGGCGGAAAAATCGGGGTACAGCTCAAACGGGCCGGCTGGGACGGGATTGTCATAACCGGCCAAAGCAATACCCCTGTGGGCATTGAAATCAGGGACAACCACATCACCCTGGTTCCAGCCGCAAACCTGTGGGGAATGACCACAGATGCTGTGCACCAGCACCTGAACCCCAAAAAGGCAGGCCTTGCCTGCATCGGCCCGGCAGGGGAAAACAGGGTACGGTTTGCCGCGGTCATCACGGACCGGTACCATGCTGCCGGCCGCACCGGACTGGGGCTGTGCCTGGGGGTGAAAAAACTCAAATACATTCTGGTATCAGGCGCCGGCCGCACCCGGGTGAAAGATCCTGAACAGCTGAAAACAGCCAGACAGGACATATGCCGCCTGACTGCGGCATCTCCCGCACTCATGGGCAGGTATGGATTTTCCCGCATGGGGACCGGTGCCATGTATGATCTCATGGACAACCGGCACATGATGCCCACGGACAATTTCACCGCCACCTGGTCTGGTGCTGCAGCAAACCTCAATGCCGCTGCCTATGCCAGGGCCTATTCCCCGAAAAACCACGGATGCAGAGGATGCCATATTCTGTGCAAAAAAATCGGCACCCGGCCCGCTGCAGGCACTGCCGTGCCGGAATTTGAAACCATGTCCCATTTTACCGCCCTGGTGGGATTACAGGATATCCATCTGGTGACCGCAGCCAACCAGCGCTGCAACAGCCTGGGCATGGACACCATTTCCGCTGCCGTCACCCTGGCCTGCCACCGGGAGATCACCCGAACAGATTTTACCCCGGCCTCCCTGCTGGCACTACTGGATGACATTGCTATGGACCGGGGCCAGGGCAAAGCCCTGAAAAAAGGGGCTGCTGCCTATGCCGGCGCCATGGGCCGGCCTGATGCTGCCATGGCAGTCAAAGGCCTGGAACTGCCGGCCTATGACCCCAGGGGGGCATACGGCATGGCCCTGGGCTTTGCCCTGTCCACCAGGGGAGGCTGCCATCTGCGGGCCTATCCCATCTCCCATGAAATTTTGAGAAAACCCGTGGCCACGGACCGGTTTTCCTTCAGCGGCAAAGCCAGAATCATCAAAATCGCCGAAGACCTCAATGCAGTAGTGGATTCACTGACCGCCTGCAAATTCACATTCTTTGCCGCCGGCCTGGAAGAATATGCCAGGGCGTTCTCAGCTGTGACCGGACAGGATGTCACTGCCCAGGACCTTCTGACTGCCGGGGAAAGAATATATTATAATGAGCGGATCATCAACAGCTGCAGGGGATTTGATGCCCGGCACGATGACCTGCCGGAACGGTTTTTCACCCGGCCGGGCACGGATTCCCCGCAGTTCCCTGTGCCCCCCCTTGACCGGGCAGCTTTTTTACAGGCCAAAGCTGCCTATTATGCCGTGCGGGGCCTGACCCAAAACGGTCTGCCCACACGCAAAAAAGCGCAACAGCTGGGGGTGCCGTGGAAAACCTGGTAAAAAAATATGCCAAAAAACTTGTGGATGCCGGCCTTGGCGCACCTTTTGGCCCTGGTTCGCCCCTGGTGGGCGGACTGGACCGGGACCTGGTGTGGAATACCACGGCTCCGGAAATCCCGGTGCTGGAAAAAATGTTCCTTCACCTGAATATCAATTCCCTGGTCTTTTTGCGGCCCGGTTTTCCCTATGATCTTATCATCGGGTTTCTGGCCGGCCGTGCCCTGAAAGGCGGGGGTTCTGTTGTGCCCCGGGACTGTGAAACCCGCACCTTTCTGCATGACCTGCCCGTGGTGGACCGGTTTGAACTTCAGGCCGTTGTCCAGGCTCTTAAACAGAGAAAAACCGTGATTGTCCAGGGAAATGAACCGAACACCAAATTTCTGGGGCCGGCCGTGATTGCCCCGGGAACTGTCAGTCCGGAACAGGGGTTTGTGCACATCAGTTCCGTATGTTTTGCCTGTTTTGTGGCATTTTTCAGCGATTACCTGGCCGGCCTGAAATCCGGCCGGCATGATCCGGAAATGGACCGGGTTTTTGACCGGGTCCTGCCTTTTTTGCAAAATCAGCTGCCTGCCTCCTTTGATGACCTGATGCACGGTCCGTTTTCCAGGGAACAGGAGGTGTATGCAGCCATGGTCCAGGCAGGCAGGAAAATCGTGGATCTTGGACTGGTGGATTCCTATTTCGGCAACCTGTCCTGCTGCCGGCACAACACCCTGTATATCAGCCAGACCGGGGCCAGCCTGGACGAACTGGCCGGGTGCATCGATCCCGTCCCCCTGGACGGTTCTTCCACCGCAGGCATAACTGCTTCCAGTGAACTGACCGCCCACCTGGAAACCGTTGCCCGCACCGGCTGCCAGGTCATTCTTCACGGGCATCCCAAATTTTGTGTGATCGCCTCCATGGACTGTGATCCCGTCCGGAAGGCTGCCTGTGCCTTTGCAGACAGATGCCATACCCACTGCCCTTTGCCCCGGCATATCGGGTCTGTCCCCATCGTGCCCGGAGAAGTGGGAACAGGCCCTTTCGGGCTGTGCAACACCCTGCCCCGGGCATTTGCCGCCTCAGACAGTGTAATTGTCCATGGCCATGGGTTGTTTGTCACAGGAAAAACCGATTTCATCCGGGCCTTTTCCACCCTGGCGGCAGTGGAAACCTCCTGCAAAAACCGGTATCTGGAACAGGTCCGGCACCTGAGATCCGCCTGATGCCCGGAAAAAGATATGGTGTTGTTCTGGTGAACATGAATTACAAGCCGGCTCCCACAGTTGCATTTGCGAAATATTTTGTGTATAAAAAACCAACCCATATAACCTGCAGGCAACAACGCATGAATCATCCAAAAAAAATATTCGGCCCTTTGACCAAGGAAACCACCGAGGTTATCCTGGAATGCATTTCCGACGGGGTATTCACCATTGACTACAACTGGGAG
>DATFKQ010000166.1:0-14384 GCA_035268565.1 Desulfotignum sp.
TGCCGCACTTCATTGTTCGTATGTAAACCGGCCCCCGCAGACCTCGGGCCGGGCACAGGACACCACCAGGGGCGGGCCCTGGGACAGCGTGCTGCACAGAGCGATCGAAAGCCCGGCATGCTTATGGCAAATATCCAGAGCAGGGGAAAATCCTTTTCATTGCGCGCATTTAATGGTACAACCCGGTCCATGACACTTTGGGGCCCCATATCCCTTCACGGCGGACATTCCGGTGAATTCTGCTGCCATGCCCGGGACAATCTGGCAGATATCATCCGGCAGTATATTCACATGGGTTTCAGGCAGGTGGGGATCACCGAGCATATCCCGCCGGTGCATCCGAAGTTTCTGTATCCGGAAGAGATTGAACAGGGTCTTACCGTGGACCACATGTATCAGCGGTTTGCCCGGTATTTTACGACCATCAGACAGCTGCAGGCAGATCTGGCAGACCGGATCCAGATTTTTGCCGGAATGGAAATTGAAGCCTTTACCGGGTATCTGCCCCATGTCCGGCACCTGTCGGCCAAATTTTTGCCGGATTATCTGGTGGGATCGGTGCACCATGTGGCAGACATCTGCTTTGATTATTCTGCACACACCTATGGGGCTGCCGTCACGTCCTGCGGATCTGTCAAAGCCCTGTACATGGCTTATTTTGACCGCCAGTTTGAGATGATCCAGGCGGTCCGGCCGTTTGTGGTGGGCCATTTCGACCTGGTCCGCATCCATGATCCCGATTATACCACCCGGCTGCTGCACCCGGACATAGCCCGGAAAATTGACCGGAACCTGGATCTGATCAAAGACCTGGGCCTGGTCATGGACCTCAACCTGCGGCCCCTGGCCCGGGGAGAGGCGGAACCCTATCCTGCAAGATCCATTTTAGAAAAGATCCGTTCCCGACAGATTCCCATGGTGCCCGGAGATGATTCCCACGGGGTTGCCCAGGCAGGAAAACATGTGGACACCGGCATCCGACTGCTGGAAAAGATGGGGTTTGATACAAAATGGCCGGATCCTGCCCTTCTGGAAATGAAATGAATGATCCAAACCTTGTCATTGTGCTGAAAGAACCCCAGGGTCCCTTGAATATCGGGGCTGTGTGCCGGGTGATGATGAACTTCGGGGTTGCCCGGCTGCGCCTGGTGAACCCCTGCAAAGCGTTCCGGTCCCTGGAAGCCCGGAAAATGGCCCTGGGTACGGTGGAAATCCTGGAGAACGCAGAAGTTTATCCGGACCTGCACACCGCGCTGGCTGACATCCATCTTACCTTCGGCACCACCCGCAGGTTCGGCAAATACCGCAAAAATTTTCTGACCCCGGCCACCGCAGCCCGGCAGATCGCGCAATCCGGCCCGGATGTCACCTGCGCCCTGCTGCTGGGCAGAGAAGATACCGGTCTGGAAACCCGGGACCTGGATCTGTGCCAGCGGTTTGTCACCATCCCCACCCATGATGCCTACCCCTCCATGAACCTGAGCCATGCCCTGGCAGTGCTTCTGTATGAAGTCTCGCTCAAATCCCGTCTCACCGGCACGTTTCACGATCCCGGCCCCAAACAGCCGGCTTCGGGAAAAGAAATGGAGAACCTGTATGCCCACATGCGCAAAACCCTGGTGGACATCGAATTTCTGGACCCCCAGAACCCGGACCATCTGCTGCGGACCTTCCGCAGGCTGTTCGGGGACGCCGGCCTGTCTCCCCGGGATGTGAGAATACTCCAGGGACTCATGAGCCGCATCGACTGGACGGAAAACCAGCGCAGAAAGCTTGCTGCTATACACCAGGCCCCTGCACCACAACAGGACAGCTGAATATAACAGCAGGACAGTTGCATCTATATGTGATTCCGGGTATATTTGACAAAGCCTCTGCAGAGGGGGGGTATCAATGTAGTCAAAAGCGACCGGGGCATATGCAACTGCCTGCTGCAGAGCCCCGTTGAATCTTGACATATTACAGACACAGGAGACAATCACCATGGCGATCCGCATATGTGTGGCCGGAGCCACCGGCTGGGTGGGAAAAGAACTGATCACAGCAATCTGTGCACCTGAAGCATCTAAAAAATTCACATTATCTGCTGCTGTGGCACCAGGCGCCACAGGACAGCATATCGGCCAGATACTGGACCTGGCATCTCCCGGCGTGATTGTTTCACAAACAGTGGCAGATGCACTGGCATCAGCCCCAACCGACGTGCTGATCGATTACACCCATCCTGAAGTTGTTTTTGACAACATTAAAACAGCTGTTCAAAACAAGGTCTGCGCTGTTGTGGGGACATCCGGTCTGACTTCAAAAGACTATGACCGGATTGACGTCCTGGCGCGGCAGCATGGTGTGGGCGTGATTGCATCGGGCAATTTTTCTTTGTCAGCCATGTGGATGCAGCGCCTGGCATTACAGGCTGCAAAAGACTTTTCCCACTGGGAAATTCTGGATTACGCCGGTTCAGGCAAGCCTGATGCACCCAGTGGTACAGCCAGAGAACTGGCCTTTCGTCTGAAGGAAATAAACACCCCGACATGGGAAGTGCCCCCGGATCAGATCCAGGGCCCTGAAGCCATCCGGGGAGCCTCTGTGGATAATTCCCAGATCCATTCTCTGCGCATACCCGGATTCATTTTGTCCACGGAAATCATTTTCGGGCATGATGATGAACGCCTGACCATCCGGCACGATTCCGGCACCAGTGCCCGGGCATATGTGAACGGCACCCTGATGGCTGCTGAAAAGGCTGTTACGGTAAAGGGCCTCATAAGGGGGCTTGACCGGATCTTACAGGCAAACGGGTAAGAACACTGTCCCAAAATGGGCAGCAGCCGGGGACATGGCGCAGCAAATATTTACCCCGGTTGTGTTTTCCTTGACAAAACCGCGGCAACATGCCTTTAAAAGGCAAGGAAAACGTTATAGGAGACCACAAGATATGATCAAAAGAATTTTAGTCGGTCTGGGCGGAACCCCATTTACCAAAGCCGCCACCCAATGGGCCACGGAACTGGGAGATCTTCACCAGGCCCAGCTCACCGGTGTCACCATTGTGAACACCAAAAAACTGGAAAATGTTGGTCCGGTACCTGCCGGAGGAGACGCTTATGCCCAGCGCATGCGCGAAAAAAATGTCCAGGTCACCAAAGAAGGCACTGAACAGGCCATCGCTGTTTTCAAGGAACACTGCAGCAACCAGGAGGTGGTGTGCCGAAGAATCCAGTATGAACAGGGGGACACCTTTGAGGCCATGATCGATGAAGACCGCTTCAATGACCTGACCATTTTCGGGCTGCGCAGCATATTTGAATACGGATTTGTCGCCGACCCGGATAAAGCCATCATCAAGCTGCTGCGCCACGGGGTCCGCCCCATTCTGGCAGTGGCGGAAAAGTACCGTCCTGTCAAAAACGTGCTGGTGGCCTTGAGCGGGTCCATGGAATCAGCCAGGGCCACGCGGGATTACCTGCTTTTAAACCCCTGGCCCGGTGCTGCTATCCGTATTGCCCACTTTAAACACCGCAAAGAACCGGAACCGTTTTTACTGGACAAGGCAGCAGATTATTGCCAGGCCCACGGCTTTGAAGTACAGACTGATCTTGTGGAAGGCAACCCGCGGTCTGATCTGCTTTCTTACGCCAATGAACACCAGACAGATCTCATTGTCATGGGCAACAGTTCCCAGAACATTATCAAGCGGAGTCTGCTGGGCGATACCGTACTGGAAACCATCCAATCAGCGGAAATTCCTTTGTTTTTGTCCCAGTAACCATGAAACCGCCCCTGCCAGAGATTGAAAAACCGCCGGCATGCTGCAGGGGTGGGCTTTTTTCCAGTATTCTCCCCCTTGCGCTGTTCGGGCTTTTGTGCACTGCCTGGCCCAGAGTGGTGCAGGGTGACATCTTTGCTGTCCGGTGGGCCTGGGTTCCCAGCCTGGATCTGGATCTTTCTTTCCGCCTGGACGGCCTGGGGCTGTTGTTCGGTTTGATCATCACCATGACCGGTTTTTTTGTCTCCCTGTATGCATCCAGCTACATGGCCGGGCACCGGCATCTAGGACGGTTCTTCTTTTATCTGCACGGGTTCATGCTGGCCATGCTGGGCATTGTTTTATCAGACAACCTGCTTTTGCTGTTCATTTTCTGGGAAAGCACCACCCTTTTGTCATTTCTGCTCATCGGGTTTGATCATGAAAACACGGATGCCAGAGAAAATGCGCGCCAGGCCCTTCTGGTTACCGGCGGGGGCGGTCTTTTTCTGTTGATGGGCATCCTTCTTCTGAAAACCTGTGGCACCGGCATGACCATGAGCCTTCTGGCTGATTCCGGAAATTTCATCCGCAGCCATGGCCTGTATCCGGTTATTTTCATCTGTATTCTGATAGCGGCCATGACCAAATCCGCCCAGGTGCCTTTCCACTTCTGGCTGCCCAATGCCATGACCGCCCCTACCCCCATCAGTGCGTTTCTCCATGCCGCCACCATGGTCAAGGCAGGCATTTACCTGCTCATGCGGTTTCACCCAGTGCTGGGAGGCACCTCCCTGTGGATGGGCACCCTTGTGGTCATTGGCGGGACCACTGCCCTGTGGGGGGCGGTCCAGGCTCTGGCCCCCTGTGATCTCAAGCGGATTCTGGCCTATACCACCCTGATGGCCCTGGGTATCCTGACCCTGTTTCTGGGGGGACAGACTGTTCTTTCTTTGACAGCTGCCGCCACCTTTCTCATGGTGCATGCCCTTTACAAGGCAGCCCTGTTTCTGGCTGCGGGCAGTATTGACCACCAGACCGGCACCAGAAACCTTGCACATCTGGGCGGGCTGTTGAAACACATGCCCCTGACAGCCCTGGCCGTGGCAGCCGCCACCATGTCCATGGCAGGGTTTCCTTTGTTTTTCGGATTCATCGGCAAAGAAATCATGTATGAAGGCGCACTGGCCGAAGAGATGTTTCCGGTTTTTGCCACCCTGGCCACCCTGGTATCCAACGCCCTGATGACGGCGGTGGCAGCCATCATCTTTATCACCCCATTTTTGCAAAAATCATCACAAGAGATACACACCTTTAAGGAAGCCCCATGGACCATGCGCCTGGGTCCGGCGGTCATGGGCACCCTGGGCATCATATTCGGCATCATACCGGAATGGGTTTCCGCACATCTGGTTCAGCCGGCCGTGTTCTCCTTTCACCCGGACAGGGAAGTCATCCGCCTGGCCTTTTTCCACGGCATCAATCTGCCCCTTCTGCTGAGCATACTTACCCTGGCCCTGGGCAGTCTCATCTACTGTTACCGTATCCTGCTCCGGCACTGGGTTGCAACCTTTATTAAACGGCTCTGGATAACAACCCCCGGGCTTTACCAGCATGCCCTGGAAGCATTTCTTTCCCTTGCCGGCAGTTTTACCAGAAAAATACAGAACGGAGCTCTGCATTTTTACCTGTTTGTTACTATTTTTACCATGGTGGTGGCTGTGGGAGGGCCCTGGATATTTCATTTCCCCACCGCCCTGGTGTTGCCCGAAACCATTGGCCCCCATATCGCCTTCGGCCTGTTCGCCTTTATCCTGGCATCCACCGGTGTGGTCGTCACTGCCCGAAAAAGACTTTCCGCCATTGGCGGACTGGCGGGCGTGGGGTCAGGGGTGGCCCTGGCTTTCCTTGTTTTCGGGGCCCCGGACATTGCCTTGACCCAGCTGCTGGTGGAAACCCTGACCGTCATCTTGGTATCTCTGGTATTGCTGCGGCTGCCTCCCATGGATACTGTCCGGAAAAGGAAACATTCCAGAACCATCAGGGATGCCGGCCTTTCTCTGGCGGCAGGCCTTGTTTTGACGACCCTGCTGATGGGTGTTTTACAGGTACCCCTGGACCGGAGCCTCACCGCTTTTTTTGAAAACCATGCCTATATTGCTGCCCACGGCCGCAATATCGTCAATGTTATTCTGGTGGACTTCAGGAGCCTGGACACCTTAGGAGAAATCTGCGTGGTGGTGCTGGCCGCCTGGGCAGCAGCAACCCTTATCCGCAGACCAAAGAAAGGGTGAGGTGTAATGCAGTCGGTTATTTTAAAAACCGCCACCCACCTCATGGTGGGCCTGATGCTGGTATTTGCCGTATATGTGCTGCTCCGGGGCCACCATGAACCAGGGGGCGGATTTTCCGCCGCCCTTCTGGCGGGCACGGCGTTTGCCCTGTTTGCCATCACCGAGGGAGCGGACCAGGTGCGCCGGGCCATCCGTATCCGGCCGGCAGCCATGGCCATGACCGGCCTGGCCTTGGCGGTGGCATCAGGACTGCCGGCCCTTTTCACGGGAGCCCCTTTTCTTACGGGAATCTGGTGGCACCTGAACGGGTTTTCCGTGGGCACCCCCCTGATCTTTGACATGGGAGTTTTTCTGGCGGTTCTGGGCGCCATTC
The DNA here is from genome assembly GCA_035268565.1 of Desulfotignum sp. GTDB lineage: Bacteria > Desulfobacterota > Desulfobacteria > Desulfobacterales > Desulfobacteraceae > Desulfotignum. Next base: position 6,413 of record DATFKQ010000166.1, read on the forward strand.
TTTCAATTTTACTGGCCCTGGAGGAAAACTAGAGATGGAATATTTTCTGGCGATTGTAGTGGGATTGATGGTCAGCGCAGCCTTTTTTTTAATGCTTTCTGGAGTTCTGATACGCTTTGTTTTCGGCCTCATCCTCATGGGCAATGCCATTAATCTGCTGATTTTTACTGCCGGAAGGCTGGCCCCTGTGAATCCCCCTCTCATCGGTGCAGAACAAACCCTTCTTGCGGCACCGGCTGCCAATGCCCTGCCCCAGGCACTGATACTTACCGCTATTGTGATCGGGTTTGCCATGACCATTTTCATGCTGATCCTGCTGTTTCGCACCCATGACCAGACCCGCACCCTGGATGCTGACCAGGACCGGTTTATTTTTGAAACAGACCAAACTGATCTGCCAGGTATTACCGGACAAAAGGAGCAGGAATGACAAACCTGCTGGTATTTCCCATTCTGCTGCCCCTGGTGTCTGCAGTTCTCTTCATCCTTGCCCGGGTGAGAGACCGCCATGCCGGCACAGTGGCCATTGCCGGGGCACTGGCACACCTGTTTGTATCCTTCATGCTCATGGCAAGGGTTATGGAGCATAAAGTCACTGTCATGTGGGTGGGTGCCTGGCCTTACCCTGCCGGTATCTGTCTTGTGGCTGATTATCTGAGCGCAGTTATGGTGCTGATTACTGCTGTAATCCACACTGCAGTTGTGGTCTATGCCACAAAAGACATTGAAACCCGTCAGATAAAAGCGGGGTTCTATCCCTTTATGCAGATTCTGACAGCTGCCATTTGCGGGGCCTTTCTCACAGGAGATCTGTTCAACCTGTATGTTTGGTTTGAAGTCATGCTCATGGCATCCTTTGGCATCATGGTCATGGAAAACCGTGCCGGCCGGCTGACCAATGCCGTTAAATACGTTGTCTTGAACCTGTTGTCAACGCTGTTTCTCATAACCGCCATCGGCCTGCTCTATGGGCTTACCGGTACCCTGAACCTGGCTGACCTGCATGACAAAGCAGCACAGGTGGAAAACACAGCCCTGTTCACCAGCACAGCCATGCTGATGATGACGGCATTCGGCATAAAAGCTGCCCTGTTTCCCTTATTCTTCTGGCTGCCGGCAGCCTATCACACCCTGCCGGCTGCTGTGGCTGCTTTTTTTGCAGGCCTGCTCACAAAGGTAGGGGTATATGCCCTGATCCGGCTGTTCACCCTGGTGTTTGTCACCCAGACCCACATCACCCACACCAGCCTGATGGGCATAGCAATGCTCACCATGGTATCCGGAGTTGTTACGGCGGCATCACAGATGGATATCCGCCGCATCCTGTCTTTTCACATCATCAGCCAGGTGGGGTATATGATACTGGGACTTGCCGTATTTACCCCCTTGTCCCTGGCCGGCACCCTGGTCTATCTGGTGCACAACAGTATTGCCAAATCCAATCTGTTTCTAGTAGGCGGGCTTATTCACAGGGCCACAGGCACATTTCACCTGTCTCAGATGGGCAGCCTGTACAAAACCCATGGCCTGCTTTCTGCAGGATTTTTCATTCCTGCATTTTCCCTGGCCGGATTTCCCCCGTTATCCGGTTTCTGGGCCAAACTGCTGATCATCTATGCCTGCCTGGAGACCCGGCATTACACAGCAGCGGCAGTTGCTGCTGCTGTGGGACTGCTGACACTGTTTTCCATGGCCAAGATCTGGCTGGAAGCCTTCTGGAAACAACCGCCCCAAAAAGACCCTCTGTCCCTGCCAAAAAAATATTCTGCCTGGACGATGGCCCCGGTATTGTGCCTGTGCCTTTTCACAATCCTTCTGGGGCTTTTCATGGAGCCTGTGATGCAGCTGTCACTTGCGGCCGGTGAACAGCTGATGAATCCTGCAGCCTATATAATTGCTGTGAAAGGAGGTGGCTGATGCCGATTTTGCTGCTCAACATTGTTTTTGCCGCCGTGTTCACCCTTTTACTGGGCTCCGGCAGCATTGCTGCCTTTTTGTCCGGCTTTGCCCTGGGATACCTGATTTTGTGGCTGTCCAGCCCCTTGTACCCGGAAACCGGATATTTTAAAAAACTGCCCAAAGTCTTTAACCTGACCGGCTATTTCTTTTGGGAACTTATGATTTCCAGCCTTCAGGTGGCATGGGATGTCATCACCCCTAAACATATCAACCGCCCGGGTATCATCGGGGTGCCTTTGGCAGCCCGGACTGATCTGGAAATATTTCTGGTGGCCAATCTGTTGTCTTTGACCCCGGGCACCCTGAGTGTGGACCTGTCGGAGGACAAAAAAACCCTGTATGTCCATGTCATGTTTCTTGAAGACATTGACAAAACAAGGGCTGGCATCAAAAACGGACTGGAAAGGCGCATACTGGAGGTGATGCGGTCATGACCGGCGCAACTGTTTTTCTACATGGGGCAGGCCAGGTTTCCATGGCTATACTGCTGGCCGGCATGTTTCTACTTTTATGGCGTCTGTCAAAGGGCCCCAATGCTGCGGACCGGGTGGTTGCCATGGACCTGTTGTCTGTTCTGGTGGTGACCTTTCTGGTAATTCTTTCCATCCATACACGGGAAACCAGCTACCTGGATGTGGCCATCGCCTATGCCTGTATCGCTTTTCTGGGCACCATCGCCCTGGCCAGATTCATCCAGAAAGGAACCCGCAACAAACAATCCCGACCCGACCTCCGCCAAAAGTCAGACCCCCTTTATGAAAACCTTTTAGACAAAAGGCGTTCACATGATTGAATATCTCACCGGCATTCTCATGGTGCTGGGCAGCCTTTTCTGCCTGGTGGCGGCACTGGGGGTGATCCGGCTGCCGGACACGCTTACGCGCATGCATGCAGTCACCAAAGCCGGGACTCTGGGAGCCGGCCTGGTGGTCCTGGCCCATGCCTTTTTCCATCAGCAGACAGGCATTTTTCTGCGGGCCGGTTTCATCATCGTCCTGCTGCTGTTCACAGCCCCTGTGGCAGCCCATCTTATTGCCAGAGCCTCATACAGAAGCGGGGTTCCTCTGTCAGGCCGCACCCGGGTTGATGAACTCAAAAAAACAGCACTGAAATGAGATATAACTGACACAGGCCAAATCGTATTTGGGATGATTATCCATCTGAATCACCTAACCCCCTTTTTTCTTTAGATTTCATAATCACATATATGATTAAATTTATGATTACATGTTGACAAAATTTCAAGCATGAATTAAGGTTGTCAGAATTTTTTTAATGGTTGCCTATGACAACTTTTCGGCACCTGCAACAGACAAAAAAAGGAATGGGAAAATGTCACCTGGCGGAATTTTTATTCAAGGCATTATCAGTGTTTTTTTCGGCATGACCATGCTGTATCTGTCCATTAAAATTACTGCATTTGTTGTCGACCGGATGGCGCTGAAAAATAAAGGAGAGGCCCGGGATGATAAATAACTTATATTCGTTGCTGAACACAACCGGTTTTGTGCATCTGACACCAGGCATGATCGTGATGTGGGTTATCGGCCTGACCCTGATCTTTCTGGCCATAAAAAAACAATATGAACCGCTGCTGCTGCTGCCCATCGGGTTCGGTATCCTGCTGGTGAATCTGCCGTTGACCGGACTGATGGAACCGGACGTGGGACTGCTGTGGAAATTTTACCACTACGGCATCCACTGGGAAATTATCCCGCCGTTGATTTTTCTGGGCATTGGTGCGTTCACGGATTTTGGCCCCATGCTTGCCAACCCGCGGTTGATTTTTCTGGGGGCCGGTGCCCAGGCCGGGGTGTATATCACCTTTTTTGCTTCCCATGCCATGGGATACAATATCATGGAAGCCGCCACCATCGGTATGATCGGCGGGGCAGACGGACCCACCACCATATTTATTGCATCCAAACTTGCGCCCCAGCTTTTAGGGGCCTGTGCGGTGGCAGCCTATTCCTACATGGCCATGGTGCCCATTATTCAGCCGCCGATCATGCGGCTGATGACCACCAAAGCAGAACGTCAGATAAAAATGGCCAAGGCCCGGCCGGTGAGCAAACGGGAAAAGCTTTTGTTTCCCATTGTATCCACCTTTCTCATTATTCTATTGATTCCGGCGTCCGCCCCGCTCATTGCGATGCTGATGCTGGGAAATCTTTTCAGGGAATCCGGTGTGGTGGAAAGGCTCAAAGGGGCGGCCCAGAATGAATTGATGAACATTGTGACCATTTTCTTAGGGCTGCCCATAGGTGCCACCATGCATGCAGACATCTTTTTGCAGCCCAAGGTGCTGTTTATCTTTGTTCTGGGACTGATCGCCTTTATTTTGAGCACGGTGACAGGCCTTTTGCTGGCCAAGGCAATGAATCTGTTTTCAAAAGAAAAAATCAACCCCCTGCTGGGGGCTGCCGGTGTGTCAGCTGTTCCCATGGCAGCCCGGGTGGTACACAAGGTCGGCATAGAAGCGGACAAGAGAAACTATCTGATCATGTATGCCATGGGACCGAATGTGGCAGGGGTCATCGGTACGGTGATAGCCGCAGGCATATTCATCACCCTGCTGGCGCCCTGATGAAAAAAGCATAATCATGCAGGTATAATCCAGTCAATATAAATACAATGTTTCATAAAACAAAACAACCCGAAGGAGATACGTCAATGGCAAACGAAGTAACTGCACCCTTACCCGGTAAAATCATCAGAATGGACATTGAAACAGGCACAACCATTGAACAGGATACCGAAATCATGGTGATCGAAGCCATGAAAATGGAAACCATTGTGTATGCACCCTGTGACGGTGTGATCGAAAAAGTTGTTAAAAAAGTGGGGGATGAAGTGGAAGAAGGGGACCTGATAGCCACTGTAGCATAATCTCTTCACATTCTGCCTTGAAAAATCATCAAAACAAATGGCCGGCAGTGTCACACTGCCGGCCATTTGTTTTGATCTGTGACATATCAGTCATAACTGAAAACCTTGTAAACGGTTGAAGATCCCAAAAGGGCATCAATCCTTCCTTCCAGCTCAGCCCGTTCATTATTGCGCATCCACCAGTTCCATGCCTCAAGGGATTTCCATGTACTGATCACAAGGTATTCATGGGGATCATCCACATTACGCAGTGTTTCTCCGGAAATATACCCTGGCTGGCGGTCTGCCATGGCCCGCAGGTCAATGAGCATTTCAGACAATGTCGGCAGCAGGGAAAGGTCCATACCGCTGGTCAGTCTGGGAACCCTTCTGGTCATCAATACACGGATGGTCATGTAGTCCTCCTTAATAAATTCATCATATCACCAGGCTCTTTAAGGTCAAAAGCACGCCTGCAGCTACTGCAGATCCGATAACACCGGCCACGTTGGGTCCCATGGCATGCATGAGCAGATGGTTCTGGGGATCTGCTTCCATTCCCAGTTTCTGGCTCACCCGGGCTGCCATGGGAACCGCAGATACCCCGGCTGAACCGATGAGGGGGTTGATCTTGGTTTTCAAAAACAGGTTCATCAGTTTCACCATGAGGATACCGGATGCAGTGCCGATGGAAAAGGCGATGGAGCCAAGCAAAAGGATCCCCAGTGTTGACAGATTCAAAAACTGTGCCGCAGACAGCTGCGCCCCCACACCCAGGCCCAGCAGAATTGTCACGATATTGATCATTGCATTCTGTGCTGTCTGGGAAAGCCGCTCCACCACCCCGCATTCGCGCATCAGGTTGCCGAACATGAAAAAACCGATAAGCGGGGCGGCTGACGGTAAAAGCAGCACACAAAGCCCCAGAACAATCAATGGGAAAAATATTTTTTCCACTTTGCCCACCGGCCGCAGCTGGGTCATGCGGATCTTCCGCTCATTTTTTGTGGTCAACGCCCGCATGATGGGAGGTTGAATCATGGGTACCAACGCCATATAAGAATAGGCTGCCACGGCAATGGGGCCCACCAGATGGGGAGACAGCTGACTGGACAAAAATATGGCAGTGGGACCGTCCGCACCCCCTATGATGCCGATGGAAGCCGCATCAAACAGGTCGAAATGGATCCCCGGCACAAACTCGGACAAAAACAATGCGCCGATAAGGGTGATAAAAATGCCCACCTGGGCCGCTGCCCCCAGAAGAACGGTTTTGGGGTTGGCAAGCAAAGGGCCGAAATCTGTCATGGCCCCCACACCCATGAAAATCAGCAAAGGAAATACACCGGTTTTAATGCCGATGGTATAAATATAGTATAACACCCCCCCCGGATCTGCCATGCCGGCCACAGGCGTATTCACCAGGATGGCACCGAATCCGATGGGCACCAGCAGCAATGGTTCAAATTTTTTGTTGATGGCAAGGTATAAAAGCAGAATCCCGATGCCGATCATGACAAATTGTCCGATACCGTCAAAAAAACTTCCTGTCTCCGGGAAAAAAAAACTGAACAGGCCTGTGGATCTGACAAAATTGGCAGCCATCTCAAAAATGGGCGGCAGCAGGACCGCTTCCTGATCAGCAGCCTGGACTTCAGTGGCTGCTGCCTGGAACGGTGACCCCATCAGCAAAAGCAGCACAGCAATACACAGTATGACGTAAAACCGGCTTTCCCTACACATGGTAAAAATCCTTTTTATCTGGCTGCTATTCTTCAAGGGTCAAAAGCACCTGGCCTGACTGCACCGTTTGTCCCTTTACCACCGGAATGGCGGCAATAACACCACTGGCAGGGGACATCACCGGGGTTTCCATTTTCATGGCCTCCAGAATCACCAGGGTTTCTCCTTCGGTCACTTTATCCCCCACATCAAACAGAATCTGGTATATATTGCCCGGCATCTGGGCCGTGACCTCCACTTTGGGTTTTTCTTTAGGTGCTGCCTCAGAGTCAGATGCAGATTCACTGATGCCGGTAACAGCCCCGGTTTCATCTTCCACTGTGACCTCATAGGTTTTTCCATCCACCGTCACCTTGTAATTCAGGGAAACCAGGTCTTTTTTTTCTGCAGCAGAGGCGGAAGGACCGGGAACAGGTTCTGCTTTGGAAGCGGTTTCTTTTGGAGACGTCGTTTCTGTGGAAGGTGTTGTTTCTGTGGGGGATGTCGTTTCTGTGGAAGGTGCTGTTGCAGATTTTTTCTTCCGGACGTTGACAGGCCTGTCCCCTTTCAAAAAGTCCAGGCCCTTGTTTCCACCGGGTGTTGCCAGAGCCCCTATGATGAAAATATTTTCATCTGTCACAGGAAGACCTTCCTTTTCAAGAATCATTTTTGCCTTGGGAATACCCGGTTCCAGCAGATCAACCGGATCACCGTCAAACTTTTCCATGCCCAGCTGCTTTTCCGCAATTTCAACAATTTCCGGGTCAGGGGGCATGGGGGTTCTGCCGAAATATCCCAGCACCATTTTGCCGTATCCGTCTGTAATTTTCTGCCACCTGCCCTGGGTCACATTGGCATAGGCCTGCTGGAAATAAAACTGGGAGACCGGGGTGACAGATGTGCCGAATCCCCCTTTTGCAATGCATTCAGCCATGGCCTTGACCACTTCTGGATACAGATGCAACGTCCCGGTATCGCGCATCATCATGGTATTGGCGGTCAACGCCCCCCCCGGCATGGGGGATAAAATAACCTCAGATGACACCTTCAATGCCTCGGGCGGGAAAAAATATTCTTTCAGACACTCTTCCTGGACACGGTTGGCTTCCAGAATTTTATCAATATCAATGTCCAGGAAAAAATCTGTTCCTTTCAAGGCGTGCCACATGGAGATCATATCCGGCTGACAGGTACCGCCGGACAAGGGGGATCTTGCCAGGCAGACACCGTCACACCCCGCTTCGATGGCGGCTTTGTACTGTGCTACCCCGATACCGGCTGTCTCATGGGAATGCATCCAGATGGAGGTATCTTCTCCCAGCAGTTTTCTGGCAGCCCTGACAGTGTCATATACTTTGGCAGGATGGGAGGTGCCTGACGCATCCTTGAAGCAAATGGAATCATAGGGCACGCCTGAATCCAG
>DATFKQ010000167.1:0-39864 GCA_035268565.1 Desulfotignum sp.
TGACAAAGCCCAGTTTGCGGGCTTCCTTGGCCTTGTAGGTTTTGCCGGTGGTGACGATCTCGATGGCTTTGGCAGGACCCACCAGTTCGGGCAGGCGCAGGGCTGCATAGGGCGGGAAAAACCCCAGCTTGATCTCGGGCTGTCCGAATTTGGCTTTTTTGCTGGCAATAATGATGTCACAGGCTATGGCCAGCTCCATGCCCCCGCCCAGGCAGGCGCCCTGGACCGCGGCGATCACCGGGATGTCGATCATGTTGATCAGCTCGAAAATCCGGTTGAACACGGCCACCATTTCATCCACCTGATCGGGTTTGTGGTCCCCGACTTCCACGCCGGCGCAGAAGCTGGGACCTTCTCCGGCAATCACCACACATTTGAGGGTATCATCGGCGGCAAGGGCTTCCAGTTCCGCGTTCAGATCCTTCATCATGGGGATATTGAGGACATTGTGTTTGGGCCGGTTCAGGGTGATCCGGGCCACCTGGTCGTCTTTCTGGATAATTAAAAACTCAGATCCTGACATGGATGCCTCCTGTAATTGTTGGGTTATGGGTATGGCAGTTGGGTGCTGTCATGTTTCCGGGCAAAAGGTACCGGTCCGGAAAAGTTTATCATAACCGGACCGGCACCACATGTCCATACCCTGGGTGAAAATCTCTTTGCCCTCACATACCGTTTATCCCCGGATGATTCTGGGGGTGATCAAATGGTGCTGGGGACAGATGGATTTTGGATTCTGGTAGGCGGAACCGGCAAAGGCCTTGAGATAGTTTCTCAATTCCTTCATTTTCACCACCTCATCCACCATGCCGTGTTTGGCGCAGTAGGCCGGCCTGGAATTGTCATGGTATTCTTTGGCCAGGGTGTTCATCTTCTCGATGACCGGCTCCAGGGGACGGCCCGCATCCTTTTCCTTGACCAGGCGCCGGGAATAACTGGCAGCGGCCGCGGTTTCCCCGTGCATCACATAGATCTCGGTGGTGGCCACACCCAGGGTAAAGGTGTTGTGCCGGTTGGCAGTGGGTCCGCCCATGACATAGTGGGCTGCAGCCGTACCTTTGCGCAGGGTGATCAGGATCATAGGGATGTCTGTCTGCTGGATGGAGTAGATCAGGGACTGGCCCAGCCCCAGAAGTTCGGCTTTTTCAGCGATATCGCCCACGTCAATGCCCGAGGTGTCCTGGAACCAGATCAGGGGGATGCGGTCCCTGCCGCACAGGGTGACAAATTCATTCATCTTGATCAGGCCCTGGCGGTAGAGCTTGCCCCCGATACCCGGATAATCCGCATATTCAGGATAGCCTTCTCCCAGCCAGCCCTGGTTGTTGCCGATGATCCCCATGAGGTATCCGTCTATCTTTACCAGACCGGTGTAGATCTCCGGGCCGTATTCGGGTTTGTATTCCATATGCTCGCTGCCGTCCACAAGGCGGGAGATCACCTGGCGGAAATCATAGATCTGCTTCTGGTTGCAGGGGATCAGGCGGGCCACATCTTCGGCGGCAAATGCCGGTTCCTTGGGTTCTGCCACCCGGAAGAACTTGGGATTGTAGGCAGGCATGTCTTTCATGTAATCCTTGAGCCCGTCCAGCACCCCTTTTTCCTCTTCATACACATACCGGAAAAACCCGGTGTGGTCATGGTGGACTTCCACAGATCCCGGGGGTTTGGCTTTGTACTGCTTGGCTGCGGAAATCAGCTGCTCTGCACCTTCCACATCAAAATGGCCTTTGGGGGACATGCCGCTTAAAATGCCGCCGCCGCCCACGGCAATGTTGCAGTTCTTGTGGGCAAACAGGATGGTGGGGCTGATGCCCTGGTACCCGCCGCCGGCCGGGTTGGTGCCGTAGATGCCCGCCAGAACGGGAATACCCATCTGTTCCAGTTCTGCGTGGCGGTAGAAGGTGGTGCCCGAACCCCTGCGGTTGGCATAGAATTTTTCCTGTTCCGTAAGCTTTACCCCGGAACAGTTCACCAGCCAGACCAGAGGAATGTTCAGGCGTTTGGAAATATTGGTGGCCCGGAAAATATTTTCCGGCTGGCCCGGCAGCCAGGCTCCGGCCATGACCTTGTTGTCAAAACCGATAACCACGGCCCATTTGCCGGAAATTTTTGCCAGGCCGTCAATGACGTTTGTGGTGCCTTCCTCATTGTCTTCCGGGTTGAAAAGGGTGTGCAAAGGGTGCCAGGTGCCGGGATCCACCAGGTATTCCAGCCGCTGCCACACGCTCATGCTGCCCCGGGCATTGAGTTTTTCCTCGGGCATGCCCGCGTTTTTCACCTTTTCCACTTCTGCATCAATGCCTTTTTCCACTTCTGCAATCTGCTCAAGGTTTTTTTCCGAACTCAGCATCTGTCCTTTGTTGAGTTCCTTTCCGAAAGGTTCCATTTTTTCAAAATATTGCCGCATAAAAGACTCCTGAAGAAAAAGTATTATAAGATCTGTCCGGCATTTTCTTTCCAAACCGCTGAATCAACCGGAAAATATACGCTCTTGACTTTAATTTTTCCTTTAAGTATAGGGTTAGACTGTCCTTTTTTAAAAAAGGGGTATTTTCCCAAACAATCTGATCACTGATATTGTGAACAATTTTAACAAAAAAAACAAAGGAGAAATGGATGAGCACTGAAATTTTAGCCCCCATGCCCGGCACCATCATCGATGTCATGGTTTCCCCCGGAGACGCAGTTGTGGAAGGCCAGGAACTGGTAATTTTAGAGGCCATGAAAATGGAAAACCCCATCGTTGCAACGGCTGACGGGACGGTCAAGGAAGTAGCCGTGAACGTGGATGACAAGGTGGCCACCAGCCAGGTCATGGTGACCATCGAATAATTTTTCAGGGCAAAGTGTATGTTTTTTTTCTGTGTGCACTTTGCCCATTTTTTTTTCTGAACCCTGTGCATTTTCATCCGGTTTTTCCACTTATCGCACATATAACCATCTGAAGATTCAGCATCTTTTTTCCCTTGGGCTTGTTTCGCATTATAAAACACTGTTTTATTCCATATAAAATAGAAAGAAAGAAACCCCTTTGTCAAGATATTTTTTAATCACATTTTTAATCACATTTTTTCTTGACAAAACCCCTTGTTTTTTGGTTAGCTGAATCATTATACGAAACAATGTTTTAAAATATAAAACAAAACAGCTGGAAAGTACAACCGGAAATGACAAAATTCCCCATGGCAAAACCAACAGAACCCAAAAAGCGCAACGCCATTGAAAAGGCCCTGGAAATCATGCTCAAATTCCAGGAAGTCAGGACCAGCTGGGGAACCAGGGAACTGTCCACTGAACTGGGATTTTCCCCGGCCACGGTGCAGCGGATACTGTCCGTTCTCAAGTCCTACGGATTTGTACGCCAGGATGAACAGACCCGGCAGTATTTTGTGGGCAATATTTTTTACCGGTTTCTGGAAAACCTGAACCACGCCAACAACCTGCCGGGCATCGGCCGGCAGTTCATGGAAGAAGTGGCCATAAAAACCCGTGAAACCGTGTACCTGAACATCATCCAGGGGAACCTGCGCATATGCATCAACACCATCGAATCCCCCAAAGCCCTCAAGGCGGGCATGCCCATCGGCAACCAGTCCCCTTTGTATGCCGGGGCCTCGGCCAAATGTCTGCTGGCGTTTTCCAGTGCGGCATTCCGCAAGGAATATTTTGCCGCTGTGGCCCCCAGGCCCCTGACCGATGCCACCATTGTGGATCCCGATGCCCTGGCTGCAGAACTGGCAAAAATTCAGGCCAGGGGATATGCCGTGAGTCTGGGAGAGCGCACCCCGGGCCTGGGCTCTGTGAGTGCCCCGGTGTTTGACTACAAGGGAAAAATCCTGGCCAGCCTCAGCCTGGCCGTACCGGAAATCAGGACCCGGGACAAAGTGCATTTTTCCCGCTGTATTACCATATTGACGGATGCGGCCCGGGCCTTTTCCCTGGCCATGGGCCAGTCTGTCACTCAGATGAATGCCATCCATCACCAATTAACCGTTTAAATTATTTTTTTTTAAGGAGAAACCATGGATTTTACACTGCCCAAAGAACTGCAGATGATTCAAAAGGAAATCAGAAATTTTGCAAAGAAACAGATCGAACCCTATGCGGATGAATGGGATGAGAAACACTATCTTCCCATCAAAGAAGCCATGCGGCCCCTGGGCCGGGATCTGGGATGTTTCGGTACTGTGATCCCTGAAGAGTACGGCGGAGAAGGCATGGAAGATGGTTTTCTGGCCGCCATGATCATCACAGAGGAACTGGCCCGGGTATCTTCCTCTCTGCGGGTGCAGGTGAACATGCAGATGCTGGGATGCGCCTACACCATCTACAAGTACGGCAACGAAGAGGTGCGCAAAAAATATGTGGAAAAACTGTGCACTGCCGAATACATCGGCGGGTTCGGCATCACTGAACCGGATGCCGGCTCCGATGTCATGGCAATGACCTCCACAGCGGAAGACAAAGGGGACCACTGGCTGATCAACGGCTCCAAAACCTGGATCTCCAACGCCAATGTTGCTGACTGCCTTCTCTACTATGCCTATACAGACAAAGCAGCCGGCTCCAAGGGCCTGTCCGCATTTGTCATCGAACCCAAAAATTTTGACGGCATCAAAACCTCTTCTCTGGAAAAACTGGGGTCCCACTCCTCCCCGACCGGTGAGCTGTTTTTAGACAATGTCAAGGTACCCAAGGAAAACCTGCTGGGCAAACCCGGTGACGGTGCCAAGATCGTGTTCTCCTCTTTGAACCAGACCCGGCTGTCTGCTGCGGCCGGCGGTGTGGGCCTGGCCCAGGCCTGCCTGGATGCAGCCATCAAATACTGCAACGACAGAAAACAGTTCGGCAAGAAAATCGGTGAGTTCCAGATGAACCAGGACATGATCGCCCAGATGGCCGCGGAAATCGAGGCAGCCCGCCTGGTGGTGTACAAGGCGGCTGCAGCCAAGGACAAAGGTCAGCTCAACAACGGCCTGGACGTGGCCATGGCCAAATACCTGGCCGGTGAAGCAGCCACCAAAGCCTCCAACTTTGCCATGCGTATCCTGGGCGCCTACGGCTACTCCACAGAATATCCCGTGGCCCGGTACTACAGGGATGCCCCCACCTATTCCATGGTGGAAGGATCCGCCAACATCTGCAAGTGGATCATTGCCCTGGATCAGCTGGGATTCAGAAAAGCCAACCGGTAAAGGAGGGCCCCATGGACCCCAAAGACATTGCCAAAAAAACCGGCGAGACCGCCAAACTGTACTTTTCCACAGTCAAGGATGAAGACAAGCCCTACAACCTGTGGCGGTTCTTTGACAAGGACCTGGCCCGGGACATGTCCCTGTACATCACCGGCCAGATGTATGCCAGAGAAAAGATCCCCCACACCACCCGGCAGCTCATCACGGTGGCGGCCCTGACCGTGCTGTCCAAACCCGAGGAGCTGGCCCTGCACATCCACGCGGCCCTGAACGTGGGATGCACCAGAGAGGAAGTTGCCGAGGTGATTTTCCAGACCAGCATCTACGGCGGGGTGCCTGCGGCCAATACGGCGCTTTCCACCCTGAAAAAGGTGCTGGAAGAACGCGGAGAGCTGGAATAACACTATCACCGCCACCTGTGCCGACCGGGATAAAACACCCTCAAAGCCCGGTGGCGGTGATGGCCACACCAGACATAAAGCACCCCCGGCACCGGTTATCCGGTGCCGGACCAGAATTCCCATTGCACAGCGTGAGCCCCCGGGGATCTCAGACCGGCAGGAATGCTCCACCGGGGGCGGCCTGCTCTCCAGGAGTTTTCTGCTCCGTTCCCGCGATACCCCTCCGGACACCGGGCACTGCAAACCAGAAAAGACTGCCTCAGGTTTTATCCGGGCCCCCGCTTTTGCTGCTGGTGGCGCCGATATAGATTGCGCACAGGGCCAGGGCCACCCCGGTCCAGGCCATGGGGGAGGTTTCCCGGTTGAAAAACAGCACATCCCACAAAAAGGAGAGAGACGGCTGGAGCAGCAGGATCAGCCCGGCAATGGCAGCCGGTATCCTGGGCAGAGAATGGCCGATGAGCAGCCATCCCAGGGTCTGGCTCATGAGGGCCAACCCCCCCAGGGCCGCCAGAGACTGTGTGTCCGGAATGGCAAAGGATTCCCCGGTGCGCACCATTTCCAGGCCAAGAAATACTGCCGTGGCAAAGGACACCACCATGAGGTTATACACGGCAGGCGGAGAAGCGGGATGGGACTGCATTTTTCTGAACACCATTAAAAAGCCGGTGTAAAACACGGCAGTGGCAAGACCGTAATAGATACCCACCTGGAAATCCGGCGGCAGCTGGCCCCAGGGGGTGCCCACAATCATAAAAAGACCTGCCATTGCCGGCGGCACGGAAAGCACCAGCCGGAAGGCGGGTTTTTCTCCATAAATCACAAACGCCACCATGGGCACCATGAACACCTCAAAATTTCCCAGAATGGTGGCCAGTCCCGGGCCCACATACTGGATGCTGCGGTGCCAGGCATACAGATCCAGGGCAAAAAAGATCCCGGTTACCAGGGCCAGACCCAGAAACCGCCATCCATACCACCTGAGTTCTTTGCGGACCAGCAGAATCACCAGCAGAAAGCATCCGCCGAATAATACCCGGTAAAAACCGGAAACCGTGGGATTCACATGGGCCAGTTTCACAAAAACGGCTGAAAAACTGATCATCATGGCGCCAAGTGTGGTTCTCAACAATGCCTGGTGTGCGGTTGCAGAATAAGGGGAAGACATGCGTTTGGAGAGGTCCTTTTATTGAAATGGTTTGGTTTTATTGTATTGACCGGCAGTTACCTGCCCGGGGCTCTGCCAGAAAGGTGTGCCAGATACCGTCCGGACTCCTGTGGTCACGGATGCGCACCTGCCTGTTTTCCAGTACTTTTTTCACCTTCCGGGCCTGGGAGGGCAGAAGCCCGGACAGGATAAGGTATTTTTTCTCCGCCAGGGCCGGATGAACAATCAGGTGCTGCATGATATCATAATGGATATTGGCCACCACCAGATCACAGGGCAGGTCCATCAGGGTTTCTCCTCTGGCCTGGAATGCCAGGACCCTGTCCGCGCACCGGTTGCGCACAATGTTTTTACGTGCGGTCTGTACAGCCAGAAGGTTGAAATCACAGGCCAGCACCCGGCTGCATCCCATGGCAGCGGCCCCCAGGGCCAGCAGCCCTGTGCCTGTGCCGATATCCACCACGGTCTGTATCTTTTCTTCCACACACACGGCTTGCACCATTTCCAGGCAGTCACGGGTGGTCTGGTGCCGGCCCGTGCCGAACACCACCCCGGGATCCAGGATGATATTGCGGATGTCAGGATCATCTGATCCCTGCTCCCAGGGGGGATGGACAAAAAAACCGGCTGCCGTGTAAGGCGCAATATCCTCCCCATGCCACTGGGCAAAGGTCATTTCATACACATCCACCAGCCTGGCACCCGGATGGCAGCCGCCCATCTGCTTTGCCAGCTGCGGCACAGGTTCACAAAAGAACACAAAAGAGGTGTCTGCTTCCTGCCAGTTCCCCAGAAACCGCGGATTACCGGTCACAGACCTGTCCGGGTCGATCACGCCCTCAAAATAATAGATGACCAGGTTCTGGTAAGGGTTTTTCATACGCAGGGCAGCCTTTGTGATAAAATAAAATTTGACAATACCAAAAATTTGCAAAATAATCTTTCCCAGTGGAAAATTCAAGAAAGTTTATATAAAAGAAAGATCCGGGCATACATGAAATTTCAAAAAATCACCGCTGCTTTCACCGCTGATAACCTGGCCATGGCAGAAGAATGCGTTTGTGATGGTTTTTTTTCCGCAGGCCTCACAGGGGTGGAATGCACTGTTCCCCTGGATGAACCGGATGAAGGTTTCGGCACCCGCACCCTTGCACCACCTGCTGAAAACGCCATTGTGGGATATGTGGCAGAAGAAAATTTTTCACCTGCAGTTATGGAGGAACTCGGACACCGGTTCCAGAACCTGAAATACGCCGGTATCCAGGTGAAACTCCGGGTTGACACCGTGGATGACCGGCAGTGGGCAGATGCCTGGAAAAAGCACTTCCATGTGGTGCGCATCACAGACCGCATCGTTGTGAAACCGGCATGGAAAGATTTTGACCCGGCTCCCGGCGACATTGTGATCCACCTGGATCCGGGCATGGCATTCGGCACAGGCACCCATCCCACCACCTGCATGTGCATCCGGCAGATTGAAAAAAACCTTGTGCCCGGCCAGTACTTTCTGGATGTGGGATGCGGTTCAGGCATTCTCATGATCG
This sequence comes from Desulfotignum sp., assembly GCA_035268565.1. GTDB lineage: Bacteria > Desulfobacterota > Desulfobacteria > Desulfobacterales > Desulfobacteraceae > Desulfotignum. The sequence goes on from DATFKQ010000167.1 coordinate 8,312, forward strand.
CCGCAGCAAAACTCGGGGCCGCAACGCTCACCGGCATTGATACGGACAGGATTGCCGTGGATATCACCAGGGAAAACCTTGAGAAAAACCACATCCCGCAGGAGCGCTGTTTTCTGTTTACCGGCACCCTGGATGAGGTCCTGCCGGGCCGGTATGACCTGATTGCCGCCAATATCATTGCCCAGACCATTGCCGCCATTATGAAAGACATCAAAAAATGCATGGCCTCCGAAGGGCGGGCCATACTTTCAGGCATTATCCGGGAACGGCTGGACGAGGTAACCCGGGCCCTTTTTGATCATGACCTGGAAATCATGCACCAGGATACCAGCGGAGAATGGGTAACCCTTACGGTGGTTCATAAAAAATGACACAACCTGCATCCCTGACCATAGACCAGACCGACAGCGCCCTGGTATTTGCCTTTTCCGGACACCTGGATGCCGGAGGTATCGCCGGTGTATGGGAAAGGGCCTGCAGAAGAATTAAAAAGGCAGGCGGACCTGCCCTGGCCATTGATCTTTCCGGCATCACCTATTTTGACACGGCAGGGGCTGCCTTCATTGCCCATCTGGAACGGATGGCCCGGGACCGCAACTGGGAGAAAACCGATATTACCGGGCTTGATCCAGATGCTTTTTCCCTGCTGGAGCGGATCCGGGAGAGACATTCAGAACCGGGTCATGGCACTGTTCCATCCGGCGGGGCCCTCCGCACTTTTGTGGAAAACAAAGGCAGGTTTCTGGGAGATTTCCTGTATGATGCCCAGACCTTTATTGCCTTTCTCGGAGAAATTTTCTGGGCCTTTGTGTCAAGCCTGGTGCACCCGGGCCGGATCCGGTGGGGGGAAACCCTGCGGGTGGCGGAACGGGCCGGGGCAAATGCCCTGCCCATAGTGGCCCTTATCAGCTTTATCGTGGGACTGGTCATGGCATTTCAGTCCGCCATTCCCATGAAGATGTTCGGGGCGGAGATTTATGTGGCCAATCTCATCGGCCTGGCCATGGTGCGGGAGCTGGGACCGCTGATGACCGCCATTGTGCTGGCAGGCCGTTCTGCTTCCGCTTTTGCCGCAGAAATCGGCACCATGAAAATCAATGAGGAGATTGACGCCCTCACGGTCATGGGCCTGGAACCGGTGCGGTTTCTGATTCTGCCCCGGGTGCTCGCCTCCACCCTCATGACCCCGCTGCTCACGGTGTTTGCCATCCTGGTGGGCATCCTGGGCGGGGCTGTGGTGGTTCTTTCTTTGGGCCATCCTTTTGTGGCCTACTACAACCAGGTGGTGGGGTTTGTCTCCTGGGGGGATTTTGTGGGCGGGATCATCAAATGTTTTGTGTTCGGCATCCTTATTGCCGCCACCGGCTGTATCCGGGGGTACCAGACAAGCCAGGGTCCGTCAGCAGTGGGAGATGCCGCCACCCGGGCCGTGGTGTCTTCCATTATTCTCATAGCTGTGTTTGACGGTATATTTTCAATCCTTTACTATGCGTTGGGCGTGTGAACCAGACGATTATACAAGTGAAAAACCTGTATGCCGGATATCATGACCAGGCCATCATGGAAGACCTGACCTTTGACATCGAAAAAGGGGAAATCTTTGTGATCCTGGGAGGCTCCGGCTGCGGAAAGAGCACTGTGCTCAAGCACATGATCGGCCTTCTGCCCCCTGTTTCCGGCCGGGTGCTGATCAATGGGCAGGACATGGTTTCGGCCACAGGAAAAAGCCGGATCCGGCTGCTCCGGCAGATCGGGGTGGCATTTCAGAACAGCGCCCTTTTCGGATCCATGACTGTGCTGGAAAATATCACCCTGCCCTTGAAAGAATTCACCTTTCTGCCGGAGGATGCCGTCACCACCATTGCCCGGGCCAAGCTCGGGCTGGTGGATCTGGCCGGCAAAGGACACCTGCTGCCGGGTGAACTGAGCGGGGGTATGAAAAAAAGGGCCGCCATTGCCCGGGCCATTGCCCTGGATCCTGCCATTGTTTTTCTGGATGAACCATCTGCAGGCCTGGATCCGCTGACTTCTGCTGAAATAGACCTGCTCATCATGGACCTGGCCAAAACCCTGGGCATCACCTTTGTGATCGTTACCCATGAACTGGAAAGCATTTTCACCATAGCAGATACCGTCATAATGCTGGAAAAGGATACCAGAGGCATTATTGCCAGAGGAAACCCCAACGACCTGAAGGCAGATACTTCCAATGCCTATGCATACCAGTTTTTCAACCGGAAACCCAAAAGAGATAAAAAACCATGAACCGGAATCCAAATTATTTTAAACTCGGCCTGTTTGTCATCATCTCTTTTTGCCTTGGTGTGGGATTTCTCATTGTTTTCGGGGCCGGCGCATTTTTAAAAAAAGAAATGCTGGCGGAAACCTGTTTTGATGAATCGGTCCAGGGCCTGGATGTGGGTTCTGAAGTCAAATACAAAGGGGTGGGTATCGGCACGGTCAAAAGCATTACCACCCCTGCCAAAGTATATAACGCAGCATCAGAATATGTACTGGTGGTTTTTTCCCTGGATGAAAACATTTTTGTCGAGGGCCGGAACAAAGACCCTGAACAGGCCTTTGCCGATGCCATCGACAAAGGCCTCAAGGTATATCTGAGTTTTAAAGGGCTGACCGGGGCAGCCTTTCTGGAAACCGATTATTTTCCTGACAAAACATCAGACCTGAACATCACATGGGAACCAGAGCACCTGTATGTGCCTTCCCGGAAAAGCAGTATAAAACGCATGGGAGATGCATTGAACCAGATTCTGGAAACCCTGGCCGATATGAATATCGTGGGAATGACCACCAATCTGGAGGAACTGCTGGAAACCCTGAACGCGAAAACGGCCAACTTTGACCTGGCAGGCATATCCACCCAGGCATCCACCCTGCTGGCAGAAATACGGGAGACCAACCAGCAGTTGTCCGATACCCTCGGTTCCCCTGAATTTCATAAGATGATCCAGGATGCCCAGGGGTCTTTTGCAGGCATCAGATCCATTGTGGACAAAGCAGGGGAACCTGTAGACAAGACCCTGAAGGATCTGCAGCATACGGCCGCCAATGCGAGAACCTTTACCCGGGAGCTGGAAACGCGCACAGACAAAAGGCTCAAACAGGTATCCGGGCAGATCAATACCCTGCTGGAAAGCCTTAACACCACGGTCAAAATGCTGGAAACCCTGGTATGGCTCAATACTGACACCATCAACCGAACCATTGACAACTTTGAACACACCTCGGAAAACCTCAAACAACTGAGCCTGGAAATCAAGCAGTATCCCGGCCGTCTGCTTCTGGAACGGCCCCCCAGAAAACTGCCTGAAGACACGGACGGGAAGGGAGAATGATGAACCAGAGTCCACACAGGGAGGTATCACGATCAGGCGTATCAGGGCGGGCCTTTCTTGGGAAAATGAACCGGCTCAGCATACCCGGTGTTCTTGTCGCCGGGCTCTTCGTTCTGACGGGCCTGTGCATGGCAGGCTGCTCCGGCATCATCAGAGATTTTCCTGAACAAAACCAGTTTACCATTGCACCCCCGCAGCTGCCCGGGGAAGCCGGGATCCGCAGCACTGGAAAAGGCCTTCTGGTGCGTCAATTTGACATATCCCCTGAATTTGAGAGCACTTTTTTTATTTATAAAGTATCTGACAACCGGTACACAGGTGATTATTACAACAAATTCATGGTGTCGCCGGCCCGGATGATCTCAGATGCGTTTAAAGAGGCGGTATACAGATCTGATTTTTTCCGGCCTGCCCGGGCCAGTGCCCCTTCTGACATCAGTTTCCGCCTGGGGGGGAAAATAATTTCGCTGTATGCAGATATCAGGGACCCGGAAAACCCCCGGGCGGTCATGGCCCTGCGCCTGACCCTGGAACAGCATGCAGGCACCGGGTTTGTTCCGGTGATCAACCGGGTCTACAAAGCGTCTCAGCCCACCACCCAGGCCGGGGCAGCAGCGCTGGCGCAGGCCTGGAACCACTGTCTGGCCCGGATTATACTGGATTTTTTAAAAGATGCACAAACCCTGGAATAAGCAGGGGCCTGCCGGAAAATCACACCCGGCTATACAGGAAAAGCAAAACCGGGCAGACCAACCTTCCAGAGCCCGTTTTCCCTGACCACCGTGACCGTGGTCTGAAATTCATGTTCTTCAATCAGGCCGAACACATATCCCACTATCCGGTAAAGCGGATTGATACTGCGGACCATGACCGCTTTAAACCCGATAACTGCCGTATCTTCATCTTTGGACAGCACATGGGTTTTCATGAGAATGGGCCGCATTTTCAGATAGGAAAGTGCAAGCCCCCGGCTGGCTGCCTCCTGTTTTTTTACCCGCAGGTACATATCCACCCGGTTGACATCGTTTTCGTTATAAAGGGCTTTTTCACTCATATAGACAGACATGGTTTCATCCAGCATGAAATACTCCCCGGCAAATGCTTTTACCACGCTTTCAGGGCTGCTGCCATCCTCAGCCAGGACAGAGGATGTATGGATGCACAGGCCGGTCAACAAGGCAGCAAGCAAGGATATCAGTCTGAAGCGATTTTTCATGGGTTGTTTCTCCCTTAATTTTTTGTTTTGTGTTATACAGCACCATGTGGGTTTCTAATAGCAAAGAAAATTTTAATGTTCAATATATTTCAGGGCAGAAAATTAAAACTTGATTATAAAACCCCGGCATGGTATGGATGCAGCGAAAATTACATATCACATACTATGTGATACACAAGTTTTGTGTCCAGGGTAACGCAAAGGGAAAAGGATGGGGGTAAGATGCTGCGCCTGACCAACGTCACCAAAAAATTCGGGGCCTTGACAGCTGTCAACAACCTCAGCTTTGAGGTCCGCCAGGGTCAGATATTCGGCATTGCCGGACCCAACGGGGCAGGAAAATCAACCGTGTATAACCTTATCACAGGGCTGTATGATTTTAAAGGCACAATTTTTTTTAAGGATCAGGACATCTCCGGGCTGCCCCCCCACCGCATTGCCAGACTGGGCATTGCCAGGACCTTTCAGATCCCACAGACCTTCCCCAGCCTCACCGTGGCAAAATCCATTGCAGTGGGCTCCTGTTTTGGCAGCCGCAAAGGGTTTGACCAAAACCACGTGGACCAGGTGCTCGCTTTTGTAAACCTGGAAGAAAAACGTGATACCCCCACCGGCAGCCTGAATCTGCTGCAAAAAAAAATGCTCATGATCGGCGCGGCCCTGGCCACCCGGCCGGAAATTCTCATGCTGGACGAACCCATGGCAGGGTCTAATTCAAAGGAGATCATCCAGCTCATGGACCTGATCCGGCGCATCAACCAGGACTTAGGGGTAACCATCATCCTCATTGAACATTTCATGAAGGTGCTCACCGAACTGACCCAGACCCTGCTGATCCTTGAAACCGGCACGGAAATCTGCTGCGGCGATCCTGAAAAAGTCACTTCCGATCCCCGGGTCATCGAATGCTATCTGGGGGACTGTGATGATTGAGCTTGTGGATGTAAATGCCTTTTACCAGGATTTTCATGTGCTCAAAAACGTGTCCCTGGCTGTGGAAAAAGGCCAGATCGCGGTCATGCTGGGCCCCAACGGACACGGCAAAAGCACGGTGCTCAAATCCATCTGCGGCCTGGTGGAAAAGGTCAGCGGCGTGATCCTTTTTGAAGGCGATACCATCACCGGGCTTGGATCTGAAAAACTGGTGGACATGGGGATCACCTATATTGCGGAAAACCGCGAATTGTTTCCCCAGATGAGTGTGCTGGAAAACCTCAAGCTCGGGGCCTATTCCCGGTCTGCCAGGGCCTTTGAAAAAGAGAACCTGGAAAAGGTGTTTGACCTGTTTCCCCGGCTGCGGGACCGGCGTTCCCAGCTGGCTTCCACCATGAGCGGGGGAGAGGCCAGGATGCTGGCAATTGCCAGGGGACTTATGTCCAATGCCCGGTTTCTGGCCATGGACGAACCCTCTCTGGGGCTTCAGCCCAACCTGAGGGACGAGGTGGCCAGGATCATCAAACAGATCAATGACCAGGGTATCACGTTGCTGGTGGTGGAGCAGAACATTCCCCAGATCACGGAACTGGCTGACACGCTTTATGTGCTGGAAGAAGGCAGCATCAGCTTTGCAGGCTCAAAAGAAGATGCCCTGGGCAATGATCACTTAAAAGAAATATTTCTGGGCATGTAGGAGACCCCCCATGGTCATCGAAATTGCGGATGTCATTATCAGCGGCCTGATCAACGGATCTGTCTATGCCCTTATGGCTGTGGGCCTTACCCTGATTTACGGGGTGTCCAAAGCGTTCAACTTTGCCTATGGGTCCTTTTACAGTCTGGGCGGATACATCGCGTTTCTTTTGTTCAGCCTGTCCTTTATCAACAACTATTTTGTGGTGTTTTTACTGGCTGTCCCCATTCTGCTGGTCTTTGGATATTTTGTGGAAAAAGCCCTGGTGGCGCCGCTGCGCAAAAGAGATGACTGGGAAATCAAGGTGATGATGATCACCCTGGGACTGGCATTGTTTCTGGACAACTCCTTTCAGGTGATATTCGGCTCCCGCATGAAATCGCTGCCCCCGTTTCTGGAAGGCGGGTTTGAGGCGGGGGATTTTTATCTGTCCCACCAGGATGTGGGAATCTTTTTTCTGTCCATCGGCGGCATCCTGCTGTTCCGCTGGTTTCTCAACAACACCCGCACCGGCATGTCGGTGCGGGCCGTGGCCCAGAACCCGGCCGGGGCCCAGATCGTGGGTATTCCCAAGGAATTTGTCTTTGCCGCCACCTTTGCCATTTCCACGGTCATGGTGGGTATGGGCGGGATCCTGCTGGCCCAGAAATATTTCATCACCCCCATGGGCGGCTGGGATATCCTGGTCAAGGCCTGGGTGATCACAGCCTTCGGCGGAATGGGATCCATCAAAGGCGGGTTGTATGCCGCATTTATCGTGGGCATGCTCGAGGCGTTTGTGGGATGGTATTTCGGCATGACCTGGACCCTGATTGTACTGTTTGCCGTATTGTTGACCACCCTGGCGGTCCGTCCCCAGGGACTGCTGGGAAAATGGGGATAAATTAATGGATCACAAACGCATTACATTTCTGCTGGCACTTATCTGGGCTGTTGTGGCTGTTCTGCCCCTGTTTTTCGGAGGAACCAACTTTATCATGCACATTCTGATCATGTGCCTGATCTGGTCGGTGGTGGCCTCGTGCTGGGACCTGATCATGGGATTTGCCGGCATTTTCTCCTTCGGCCAGGTGGCGTTTTTTGTCACAGGGTCCTATGCCTCGGCCATTATTTCCGCGCAGTTCGGCATCCCGCCCATTTTTGCGGTGTTCATTGCCGGCGGTATCACCGCCGCCATCGGCATCCTGGTGGGCCTGCCCTGTCTCAAGCTCAAAGGGGCATACATTGCCCTGGTCACCTTTGCCGTGCACATGATCCTGGAACCGGTTCTGAAAGGGGATATCGGCCGGGCCCTGGGCACAGGGGGCTCCAGAGGGCTTTTAACCATAGAACCCATGCATATTTTCGGATACACCTTTACCACGGCCAGCCCGGTACCCTATTTTTACCTGATGCTGCTGGTGGCCGTGATCTGCTCGGCCATCATCCTTGTGGTGATCAGATCCCACTGGGGCACAGCGTTTCTGGCATTGAAAGATTCCCAGGAATTTGCCACCTGCCTGGGGGTGTCTGCCTTCAAGTACAAGCTCATGGTGTTTGCCCTGACCTCTTTTCTCACCGGTATGATGGGCGGGTTTTACGCCCATTACGTGGGCATGCTGTCCACCCGGATGCTGGGCATTGACCTGTTTGTCACCCTCATGGTGATCCTGGTCATCGGCGGGGTGGGCAAATTTCCCGGTGCCGTGATCGGGGCATTTATCACCATTGCCGCCAACGAACTGCTCTCACCTTTAGGTCCCTACAGACCCATCACCATGGGGGCACTGGTGGTGATCCTGGTCCTGTTACTGCCTGACGGCGTTGTGGGGCTGTTCGAGCGGCTGTTTTCCAGAAAGCAGCATGGCATAACCCATTAACACACGGGGGGCAGGGCCCGGCCCTGGAGCCCCGGCAATTTTAATAACACTTCAGGAGGATGAACATGAAAAAAGCACTTGGTATTTTATTGATTCTGGCACTGGCCCTGATGCCCGCCACCGGTCTGTGGGCCAAAGAAACCATCAAGGTGGGCGTACCCCTGGCCATGACCGGACCCTACACCGACACCGGGGACAACTACTGGAAAGGCATCAAGATGGCCATTGACGAAATCAACGCAGCCGGCGGGCTTCTGGGCAAACAGCTGGAACCCGTCCGGTTCGACACCCAGGAATTTGCACCGGAACGGGTCATGCAGGGGGCCGACTACCTGTGCGGCCAGATCGGGGTGGATTCCGTACATGCAGGCTGGGCCGGATGGGGACAGGATGTCCGGGCCTACGGCAAATACACGGCCCCGTTTTTTGCCGATGACGGATCCCAGTCTGCCGTGGATGTGTTCAAACAGAACAAGGAAGAATACAAGAATATCTTCCAGCTCACCGACACCGGCATCAACCAGGCCCAGTCCATGTTCAATGTGCTCATGGCCCTGCCCTATGAATACCCCAACAAAAAAGCTGTGATCATTACTGCGGATGATGCCTGGGGCACGGAAGTGGGAACCACCCTGGAGAAAAATTTCAAGGAAAAAGGCTGGGATGTGGCCATGCATGAGCTGGTGCCCTACGGCACCAACCAGTGGGGCCCGCTGCTCACCAAAATCCGCAGAATCGACCCGGCCATCATCCATGTGGAAATTGTATCTGCCCAGGAAGTGATCACATTTTTCCGGCAGTTCATGAAACGGCCCACCAATTCCATTTTGAGTTACGGATATTCCCTGGTGCCCAGAGAAGTGGTGGAAACCATGGGAAAAGAAGCAGACGGCCTGCTGGGTGAAGTGCCCACAGCCATGCCCACCCCGGAAGCACCCACTCCTGAGGCCCAGGCCTGGCTGGACAAATTTGAAACCATCTGGGGGCATCTGCCCCAGGCCGGCTCCTGGGCAGCCTACTCCGGAGTTAAGGCATGGGCCACGGCTGTTGAGGCTGTGGGGGATGAGAAAAAACATGATGCCGTGTCCGAATATATCGCTGAAAACGGCTACAAAGGTGAAACCGGCTGGTGGAAATGGGATGAGGACCATGTGATGCGTGCCGGCGGAGATGTGCCCATTGCCCATTACCAGGTGCAGGACGGGATAATGGTGGCCATCTTCACTGATCCGCCCACCAGACCCTATAAAGATTACCAGTTCCAGGTTCCCCGCTGGATCAAGCAGTAGAAAAAAGGCCCCGGCCGCATGAACGGATTTGAAAAAAAATGCCAGATATGGGGGTGGGGCCTGTTCATCATCTCAGCAGTCTTTTTTCTGACAGCCGCGGTCCGGGCTAAAGACTGGATGGGATTCTGGGGGGCCCTGTTTTTCTTTGTGGCCTGTTTTGTGTTCCTGGTACCGGTACTGCGCAGATGAGCCTATTCCGGTACCAGGCCAATACCGTACTTTTTCATCTTTTTGTACAACAGGGTCCGGTGAATGCCCAGAAGTTTTGCCGCCTTTGCCTTGTTATACCCGGTTTTTGCCAGGGCCTGGTAGATCGCTGTAATCTGGGCCTCATCCCGGGCGGTTTTCAAAGAGGGCTTTGACCGCCTGCCGGCAACATCCCGGCCCGGGGTCAGGGTGAAGGGCAGATCTCCTTTGTAGATGGTATCGCTTCCTGAGGCGTACATGGCCCGCTCCAGTACATTGGACAGTTCCCTGGCATTTCCCGGCCAATGGTACTGCACCAGTTCTCCGGCTGCATTTTTTTCTATCCGCATGACCGGACGGCCGGCCGCTTTTGCAATCTTTTTCAGCATATGCCGGGCCAGAGGCAGGATATCTGTCGTCCGTTCCCGCAGGGGCGGAATGTGAATCTGGATGACGTTCAACCGGTAAAACAAATCCCGCCGGAACCGCTTTTTGGCCATCATTTCTTCCAGATTCTGGTTGGTGGCGCAGATGACCCTGAAATCAGACCGGATGACCTTAGTGCCGCCGATGCGTTCAAACTCTTTTTCCTCAAGAACCCGGAGCAGTTTGGGCTGCATGTCCAGGGACAGGTCCCCGATCTCGTCCAGGAATATGGTGCCTTTGTCAGCCAGCTCGAATTTTCCGGGCTTTCCCTTTGTTCTTGCCCCGGTAAACGCGCCTTCTTCATATCCGAACAACTCAGACTCCAGCAGGTCCCGGGGGATGGCGGCACAATTGATTTTCACAAACGGGTGCAGTTTTCTGGGGCCGGCATTGTGTATGGCCTGGGCAAACAGCTCTTTGCCGGTACCGCTCTCACCGGTCACCAGCACGCCGGAGTTGTTGGCTGCTGCCTTTGCCGCCTCCTGTTTGAGGGCGGTGATGGCATCACTGCGGCCGACGATGCAGTTGAATGTATATTTTGTGGCCCGCAGGTCAAAGATCTCTTTTTCAAACAGCTGGACCCTGGACTCCAGTTCAGACAGTTTTGCAGCCAGTTCCCGGACTTCAGCCACATTCTTGAACATGACCTGGCCGTAAACCGCAATGACCTGCCCGCCTTCTTTTATGGGAATGCGCTGCACCACCATGTCCTGGCCTTTGATGCGGTGGGATTTATTGATTTCCGCTTTTCCGGTCCGGGCCACAATGTGCATGCGGGTGTTTTCCACTACCTCGGTGCAGTGCCGGCCGATCTGGGCTTTGGGGTCCAGGTTCAGAAACCGGCCGTACTGTCTGCTGAAATGGGTGATGTACCCCTGGGCATCGATCACCATCACCCCGGCATTGATATTGTCAAATATCTGTTCATATAATCTGAGCTGTCTGTGCAGTTCTTCTATTGTATTCATTTTGATACACCTGAGTGCTGTTATAATTCCGGTAACCTGAAATGTCGAGAAAAAAATTGTTTTTACGGACCAGTCCAGCCGGAACGTACCATAACAGCTACATGTATATTCATTGCTACGGTTTTGCCGGTACTGAAATCCCTGGGTCCTGCTGCCGGCTTACGGTGCAAAACCCCTGTTTTCAGGTATTTCAGCCATACCTGCCATCTTTTCGGTATGGGATGGCTTGAAACTTGCTGTTAAACAACAGCATATCTCTTTGCACCCGGTTCATTTTATGAACATGAAAGGAAAGAACCATGAAACACAATGCCGACACCATCGTATCTTTGTTCATCTCCTCTTCCATGTCCGAGCTGATGCAGGACAACGCAGCTCTTGCCGGCATGACCCCTAAACAGCAGGCCCTTCTCAAAACCGTCTGCCGCACCGCCGCCCGGGATGCACTGGCGTTGTCCGGCACTGTTTCCACAGCCGCTGTAACTCACTTTGATGGAAACCGGGCAGACACCCCCATGCCGCTCACATGCATTGCCTGAAAATCTGCATCGCCTGAAAACTGACCGGATTATTTGAAAATCAATTTTGCTGGTGGATCTGAATTGATTGCCCACCTGACTTGCCCTGCACCTGGTTTTTTCCTGGAGAATATGGTAGACAATCTTAACACCCATATGGAACCAGTGCGTAACGCATTTTGGAAAAGGAAAAAACCAGTACCCATGAAACCTGAGAACCAAACCAGCGCCTACACCTGCAGAGAATACAGAGAGGAGATGATCCTTCTGGCGCTGCAGAAAAAACTGTCCGCCCCGGACCTGACCCCGGAAGAAAAAGAACAGCTTCTCACGGAGATCGCCCGGGTGGAGGCCCTGATGGGCATGGATTGAGCTTTTTCAGGCAGCCCGGGATAATATACACAGGGAATTCACTATGAAAACAACAGAACTGATAAAAAAAGAAAACCAGTTCGGGGCAAAAAACTACAAGCCCCTGGACGTGGTGCTCAGCAAAGGATCCGGCATCTGGGTCTGGGATGTGGAAGGCAATAAATACCTGGACTGTCTGTCTGCCTATTCCGCAGTGAACCAGGGACATTGTCATCCGAAAATCTTTCAGGCCATGAAGGACCAGGCACAAAAACTCACCCTCACCTCCCGGGCCTTCCGCAATGACCAGCTGGCGCTCTTGTATGAAGAACTGTGCGCGCTCACCGACTCCCACAAGGTTCTGCCCATGAACTCCGGCGCAGAGGCGGTGGAAACCGTGATCAAATGCGCCAGAAAATGGGGATATGAATCCAAGGGCGTCGCACGGGGCCGGGCAGACATTATCGTATGCTCGGACAATTTCCACGGCAGGACCCTGTCCATCATCGGGTTCAGCACGGACGAGAATGCCCGCCAGAACTTCGGGCCCTTCACCCCGGGATTCACTGTCATTCCATTCGGGGATGCCGATGCCCTGGAAGCTGCCATCACCCCGGACACCGTGGCCTTCCTGGTGGAGCCCATCCAGGGGGAAGCAGGGGTGATCATTCCGCCCAAAGGCTATCTCAAGCGGGCCAGAGAGATCTGTACCCAAAAGAACGTGCTCATGATTTTAGATGAGATCCAGACCGGTCTGGGCCGCACAGGCAAACTGCTGGCTGAAGAGCATGAAGGGGTCCAGGCAGACCTCACCCTCATCGGCAAGGCTTTGTCCGGCGGGTTTTATCCGGTATCGGCAGTGCTGTCCAATGAAGCGGTACTGGGCCTGCTCCAGCCGGGTCAGCACGGCTCCACCTTCGGCGGCAACCCCCTGGCCTGTGCCGTGGCCCGGGCAGCACTCAAGGTGCTGAAAGAAGAAAACATGATTGAAAACGCCGCTGAGATGGGGACCTATTTTCTGGAACAGCTGCAGAAAATCAAGCATCCGGCCATCAAAGAGGTCCGGGGCATCGGCCTGATGATCGCCATCGAACTGCACGAAAATATTTCAGGCGGTGCCAGGCCCATCTGCGAAGCCCTCCAGACAAAGGGCATCCTGTGCAAGGAAACCCACACGTACACCATCCGCTTCGCACCACCCCTGGTGATCACAAAACCGGACATCGACTGGGCCCTTGAAAGGATCAGGCAGGTGTTTGCAGACCTGGATTGATGGATATTTTTCGGAATGATCCGTGCCGGCTGATCTTTTAAAATAATAAACCGGGCGATGCCGATTTCTTTGAATCATTATTAAAATTTTCTTGACAATTCTCCGTCAAAAACCTAAAAATCAACCAGTAAGTCCAATTTATTAGACATACTGGTTGATTTATCATGAAAAATTTGATGCAATTTCCCCCAGAGTTTGATTACAATTTGCTGCTGCACGCTTTACGGGATTACAAAAAGCCAAGAGATAAAATCAGGAGGCTTCTCAAGGATAAGGATATCATTAGAGTTAAAAAGGGACTTTATGTGCTGGGCAATGCGTATAATAAGCCCTACAGCAAGTATGTCCTGGCCAATCTAATCTATGGGCCATCTTACATAACCGCTCAAACCGCATTGGCATTTTGGAACATGATACCCGAACGTGTTGAGCTGTTTATCAGCATGACAACGAAAAGAAAGAAGCTGTTTGAAACACCAGTTGGCAGATTTTCTTATTTGTATTGTCCGAAAAAAGTGTTCAATATCGGGATTCAGCTTGAAGATGCAGGAGATCAAAAAAAATTTCTGATTGCTTCCCCTGAGAAGGCGCTGTGCGACATGACAGCTATGCAAACGCATATTTCAACAAAAAGAGAAATGCAGGAATTCCTCACGTTAATGCGATTGGATTATGGTGCCTGCAAAGACCTTGATTTATCATTATTAGAAGAAATTAAGACCGGATATCGAAAGCAAAGCATAAAACGGCTGCTTCATTGTTTGAAAGAAGACTATGTTTGACAAAAAAATTGAACAAATGCTGCGCAGGTATGAATTACAGACGGTTCATGATCATGAGAATGCGCTTAAAGAGATCATACAGGAAATCGTTTTGCTTGGTTTATGGCGGTCAAAATTTTATGAAAAAGCTGTTTTTTACGGTGGGAGCGCATTACGAATTATGCATAACCTGGACCGTTTCTCTGAGGATCTCGATTTTTCATTAATTCAGCCGGAAAAGGCTTTCGATGTGAAACCATATCTTGGTGGGGTAAAATCAGAACTGGAACTATGGGGTTTTGAGGTTTCTACAGAAGAAAAAGACAAGAAGGATAAAAGCACGATCGATTCCGCGTTCATCAAAGCAAACACATTGGTCCATTTATTAAAAATTGGTTCAAATTTGAAGACCCATAAAAATGCTGTGATGAAGATAAAATTAGAAATTGATAAAGATCCGGCTATCGGCTTCACCAGTGACCTTAAATATCATCTGCATCCAATTCCGTTTACCATAAAAACCATGACCCTGCCCGGTTTGTTTGCAGGCAAACTGCATGCGTTGTTATGCCGGACTGTAAGAACCAACATAAAAGGCCGGGACTGGTATGACTTCATCTGGTTTGTGAAGAATAATATCCCATGTGACTTGCATTATCTGAAAAATAAAATGCTGCAGACAGGCCATATTGATTTTTCAGAAACGCTGACAAAAGAAAAACTTGTTGAATTGATGTCTGAAAAAAGTAAAAAGATTAACTTTTCCCTGGCAAAAATGGATGTTGAACCATTTTTAAAAAATGCCGGGCAAAAAGATGAATTACGCCTTTGGTCAGATGTTTTTTTTAATGAATATCTGATTCAAAAAATTGATGTCTTGACAAGTCATTAAGAAACGGTTCACTCTTTTTCCCCGCCTGATGCCAACTGGCAATTTATCTTTTTCTGGAACCTGCGGAGGTGTCATGAAACACCTGATTATCGGAAACGGAATTGCCGGGATCAACCTGCTCACAAAAGGCCTGGACGATCTGGTGGGTCTGGTGGGGACCAGGTTCGCTGTCGAACCTGATCCGGAGAAGGCCGCTGTTTTTCTGATCCAGGTAATTGAAAAAAAAACGCAAAGCACTGGGGCTGCACAGCCGGGCCCTTCAATAACAATGGAAGGACAATAGGTGAACCATGTTTCAAAACAGCCTGGTTTGTCCGCGATATACTTACTAAAGTAATTATTTCACTTGCAGACGGCAAGTTCAAGGATTGATGCAGCCAATGTGACCGGCTGTTTTTTCTTCCATGATCCGGATCACTTGCTCATAGGAATGGCGCTTGATGATATGGTTGAACTGGGCCCGTAAAATCCCCACCAGGCTGACACCAAGGGCAGTCACATCATAAACCATCCACTGGCCGCCGCCGGTGTGATGCATCCGTACAGTGACCGGGATGCGCAGCCTGTCGTGATGAACTCTCACATGCACCAGGGCCCGGTTATTTGCAATTTTTTCCCGGACAAACACCACCTGTTCTCCTTTATATCTGTCTGCCCAAGGCAGGTAGACGCTTTCCAGAAACCGGCCGAACAATGCGATGAATGCTGTTTTTTCCGTATCTGTGCGTTTATCCCAGTGATCCGCCAGGCTCAACCGGGCTGTTTCTGCCAGACTGAAACGCTCATGGACTGCATCACACAAAAGGTGCATCTGTTTTCGGGCGTCATTCCGGGAATCATCTGTCAAACGGGTGAGAATGGCGGTTACCCTTTCAACCGTCTCCTGCAGCTGCTGCCCGGGAGATTGCGCCGGCTGCGCCCGGGACCGGTCCACAGCAATGCTGCACAAAAACAGAACCAGGATCATGCACACAAACCGTTTCATGCAGATCACCTCACCGCCTTTCCGGCCAGATCTGTTCCGCCATTTCCGTGAGTTTGTATTTCTGGATTTTGCCGGACGCGGTCATGGGATAATCGGTCACAAAATGCACATACCTGGGGATCTTGTACCGGCTGATCTTTCCCCGGCAGAAATCAATGACATCGCTGGGATGAAGATCTGCCCCGTCCCGGGCAATGATGAAAGCCCCCACCTCTTCCCCGTATTTTTCACTGGGCACGGCTGCCACCTGCACATCCCGGATCCTGTCCATGCGGATGAGAAACTCCTCGATCTCCCGGGGATAGATGTTTTCTCCGCCCCGGATGATCATGTCCTTGTGCCGGCCCGTGATGGACAGATTGCCTTTGTCATCCAGAACCCCCAGGTCCCCTGTGTGCAGCCAGCCGTCTGCATCAATGGCTTTTTGCGTGGCTGCTGGGTTGTTGTAATACCCTTTCATGATGCTGTACCCTCTGCAGCAGATCTCTCCCTGCTGCCCGGGTGCCAGGGTTTTTCCGTTTTCCGGGTCCGTGATCCTGACTTCGATGTGGGGCAGTGCCCGGCCCACGGTTTCCACCCGCAGCCGGATGTCGTCATCAATGCGGGTGTAGGTCACCACTGGCGAGGCTTCAGTGAGCCCGTAACAGATGGTGATGTCGGTCATATGCATCCTGTCGATCACCTGTTCCATCACATGCACCGGGCAGTTTGATCCCGCCATGATCCCGGTGCGCAGCGATGAAAAATCGAATTTGTCAAACAGGGGATGGTCCAGGATGGCGATGAACATGGTGGGCACCCCGTAAAGGGCCGTACACCGCTCTTTTTCCACCGAGGTCATGACCATCACCGGATCAAACCCTTCCAGGATCACCATGCAGGCCCCGTGGTTCACGGCAGCCAGCACGCCGAGCACACACCCGAAGCAGTGGAACAGGGGCACGGGCAGACAGACCCGGTCCTTTTGTGTGAATTTCTGGTTTTCCCCGATCCAGTACCCGTTGTTGCCGATATTGTAATGGGTGAGCATCACCCCCTTGGGAAACCCGGTGGTGCCCGAGGTGTACTGCATGTTCACCACATCGTGGGGGGAAAGGTGCTTCTGCCGCCGGGCATACTGATCATCTCCCACCATCACCGCCAGGGACCGGATCTCAGGAATGGTGTACATGCCCCGGTGTTTTTCCTGGCCCAGGAACCCCACCCGCTTCAGGCAGGGAAATGCATCACTTTTGAGGCTGCCCCGCTGACAGGTTTTCAGCTCCGGCACCAGATCATACACCGTGTTCACATAATCAGTGTCCTGGAATCCGTCAATGATGAACAGGTTTTCCGCTTCCGACTGCTCGAGCAGATAGGCCAGCTCAGCGCTCCTGTAATTGGTGTTCACCGTGAGCAGCACAGCGCCGATTCTGGCGGTGGCAAACTGGAGTGTCACCCAGTAAGGAATGTTGGTGGCCCACACCGCCACCTTTTCCCTTTTTTTTACCCCCAGGGCCATGAGTCCCTTTGCCATCTCATCCACCAGGTCTCCGAACTGACGGTAGGTGAGGCGGAAATCCCTGTCCACATACACCAGGGCATCGTTGTCACCGAATTGTGCCACGGTTTCATCCAGCAGATCCCCCAGGGTAATTTCCCGCAAACCTGTACCTGTTTCCATGAGATCTCCTCTGTTATTCCGGTATGTAGATGACCGCGTGAATGGCGGCTTTTTCATCCCCGTGACAGCTCACGTAATGGGGCACAATGGAATTGTAGTAAATGGAGTCTCCCATCCCCAGGATATGGGTGTCTTTGCCGTAGATCACCTCGATCTGTCCTTCTACCACCACGATGAATTCCTCGCCTTCGTGGGAGGATAAGGTTTTTTCCCGGGCCGATTCCGGGAGAATCTCCACGAAAAACGGCTCCATGTGCCGGTCCATCTTGCCTGTGCCCAGAGCATAGAAATTCAGGGCCGGGGATTTGCCGGACACCGCAGGCACGCTGAACTCCGCAGCCCGGGTGCTGTGCCGCACAATAAAGGGATCGGCCTTTCCCTGGTCATCCAGAAAGGTGCCCAGCCGCACCCCCAAGGCCCTGGCGATCTTCATCAGCGGCCCCAGGGGCGGGTACACATTTTCAACGAGCATGTTTTCCAGAAACGGCACGGAAAGCCCGGTCTGTTCTGCCAGACCTTTCAGATCCATGCCGCGTTTATCCATATATGTTCTGATACGCTGACTGATTTTTCCTGTCTGCATGATGTCTCCAAATATTGCATAAAAAAATCTGCTTTATAATACAATCCGCAGGGCTTGTCAAAATCCCTTATTGCCTCTGGATTTTTTTCTATAAGATGCCACGATTTGAGTCCCTGGTGGAGCCCCGCGACCCTGACTGTACTTTCACCCAGCTGCATCATGCCCGAAACAAGCGTGATTTAATTAAAAAAACAGGTTGTTTGAACGAATCAAAAATTATATTATGGCAATGTCATTCAAAAGGATAAATACACAACGCCGGAGCGTTTATGACTATCCTGAATTTTCATTGTAATCAGGCCCGCACCGTTTAAACCGACATCCAGGCAGAAATCGATTGAATGGCAAGGCAGTGTAATTAAACTGGGGTATGGTCAGATGGAGACTAAAACCGATACTGCCGGGAATCATGGGAACCTCACGGTTTCAATGAATATCGCCATTGTGGGCGGTGGCCGGGCCTGCCGTTTTTTCCTTGAGCTGATCAGCAATGATCCAATTCCTTTTTTCGATATCAAAATACTGGGGGTATGCGATAAAAATGACACCGCGGAGGGATTCCTGCTTGCCCGGAAAATGGGAATTTATACAACTGAGAATCTCCAGGATTTGCTCAATATCAAGCACCTGGACAGCGTACTGGAGCTTACGGGCAGCCGGGATGTGCTCCTTGAAATTATCCGTTTAAAACCCGATGGTGTCGGTGTCCTTGAATACAATATCAGCAGAATACTGCGCAATCTGCTGTATACGAACCAGCAGCTGAAATCAGCCGAAAAAAAGCTTGTGGCCGAGAAAACCTTTTCCAGTCTGCTCATCCAGCAGAGCACGGCTGCCATTGTCATCATTAATACTGATTTTACCATTGCCGATGTCAATGATGCCTATCTCCATACGGTAAAAAAAACAAAGGACCAGGTTATCGGGGCCTATTGCTATGAAATTTCCCATTGTATAAAAGCCCCCTGTTCAAGCGTGTTTCCCGGTGTGAAATGCCCCATGCTGGAAACGTTAAGGTCCGGCAAGAATGCCTATGTTATCCATGACCATCCGGGTCCGGACGGTAACCGGGTGTATTGCAGTCTTAACACCTATCCGATTAAAAATGATGCCGGCAAGGTAATACAGGTTATTGAGTTCTGGCGGGATATAACGGCCGAGTTCTCCGACAGGTGGAAGAAACGGGAAAAAAAATTTCAATCCGATATCCAGAAAATGGTCCAGGAAGATCGGATGATTTCTTTGGGCAAATTAGCAGCAAGCTGCGCCCATGAAATCAACAACCCCATCCAGGGGCTTTTGACATTTTGTGATTACATGCTGGGTATTTTAGATACCGGGCGCCCGGAAGGTGATCAATTATTACAGTTCAAAGACCACCTGACGCTCATGTCATCTGAACTGGAACGCTGCGGGAATATCGTTTCCGGGATGCTTTTCTTTGCCAGGGAATCCGGGCTTGAACATAAATATATTGATTTAAACGAAGTCTTGCATGCGGTTCTCACCCTCACCCGGCATAAGCTGGAACTTGGAAATATCACACTGACAACAGACCTTTACCCTGCCCCGCTGATCCTTGAAGGAGATATCAACCAGCTTCAGCAGTGTTTTTTGAACCTGATTTTTAATGCCAGTGAAGCGATGCCGGACGGAGGTGAACTCACTGTCACATCCTGGATGGACAAAAACCCGGAAACCGCCTGTGTGGAAATTCGGGACACCGGTTACGGCATCCCGGAAAAAATCCACGATAACCTTTTCGATCCTTTTTTTACCACAAAGGATATCGGACAGGGTACCGGGCTTGGGCTGTCTATTGTGCACGGGGTGGTCAAAGCCCATAAAGGGACTGTAAAAATCGACAGCCAACAAGGAAAAGGCGCTGCATTTATTCTGTCTTTTCCAGTGATATCTTCGCTTGACCATGATCCTGACGGAGGATAAGCATGGATAATAAAATTAGAATCATGATCGTGGATGATGAGATGATTGTTCGAAAATCTCTTTGGACCTGGTTTAAAAAATACGGCCATGGGGTGGATACGGCCGCTTCAGGTCCGGAAGCCCTGGAAAAACTTGAACAAAAGCCTTTTCAGGTAATGTTCGTGGATATTAAAATGCCGGGTATGGACGGCCTTGAACTGCTGGAGAAAGTAAAACAAGATTATCCGGACATCATGGTGGTGATCATTACCGCCTACGGTTCCATTGAAAGCGCGGTCAAAGCCATGCGCACCGGTGCCAGTGACTATCTGCTCAAACCTTTCAAGCCGGACCAGCTGTCACTGGTGATGGAAAGGATCATCTGCCAGCAGAAAATCACACTGGATTATCAATACCTGAAAGGACATCTCGAACAGATCACGCGGTTTGACAACATCATCGGTCAGTCAGCACCCATGAAAAAACTGTACGCAATAATCCCGGAAGTGGCCCAAAGTGATGCATCCATTTTAATCACCGGAGAAACCGGAACAGGCAAAGAACTGGTGGCCAAGGCCATACATGCCAAAAGCCCCCGGGCAGAGCTCCCCTTTATCGCCATCAACTGCGGCGCGCTGCCGGACACGCTCATGGAAAGTGAATTGTTCGGGCACAGAAAAGGGGCGTTTACCGGGGCGACCCATACCAGAAAAGGGTTTCTGGAAATAGTTTCCGGCGGTACCCTTTTTTTGGATGAAATCGGTGATATCAGTGCAAAGATGCAAGTAGACCTCCTCCGGGTGCTGGAGGACAAAAAAGTATTCAGTGTTGGAAGCGAAACACCTGTTGCGGTTGATTTCCGCCTTATTTCAGCCACCCGGCACAACCTTGAGGCGCTTATTCTGGAAGGGGTTTTCAGGGAAGATTTTTATTACCGGATCAACGTGATAAAAATCCACCTGCCGGCCCTGCGGGAACGCAAAGATGATATTGCGCTTCTTGCAAAGCATTTTATGGAAAAATACAGCCATGAAACCACGAAAAATGTGGACAGGATAACACCGGATGCCATCACGCTGTTGACCGCTTACGACTGGCCGGGAAATGTCAGAGAAATGGAAAATGCCATTGAACGTGCCGTAGTGTTAAGTAAATCCCGGACGCTCAGTACCGAAGATTTTTCATTTCTGAAACCTTCACAGGCACCGGTGCTCAAGGGAAAGACATTAAAAGAAGTACAAAAAGAACATATTCTTCAGATACTGGAGGAACATGACTGGCAGATTACCCGGTCGGCAGAAGTCCTTGGTATAAACCGCGTAACGCTTCATAAAATCATTAAACGGGATAATTTAAAAAAAGGCCGATGAAAAAACAGATCGGGGTGTTGCCGCTGGGAGAAGTCCCGGCACTCGTGCTCAAGGTTATAACAGCCAATATTACAGCCTATTACAAGTGGCCGGCCGCTGTTCTGCCCGTAGGTACCATTCCTGCATCCGCTTTTGATGACAGGAGGCTACAGTATGATGCCGGCATTATCATCAACAATCTCCATGCATGGGATTTTACCGATTATTCTAAAATTGTGGGGGTCATGTCCCAGGATATTTTTATTCCCATTTTCAATCATGCATACGGCCATGCTGTACAGGGCGGCTATCTGGCCATTATTTCGCTGTTCAGACTGAACAGGAACACCGACGGGTCATTGCCACCGCCCTCCCTTTTTTACGCGCGGGCAGCAAAAGTCGCACTCCATGAACTCGGCCATCTGTTCAGCCTCTTCCACTGCGATGAAAACAAATGTGTCATGCACTTTTCAGGTGCCATAAAAGATCTGGACACTATTCCCTTTTATCTTTGCCGGGACTGTGAAAGGCGCCTGGTTCCCTGAACAGATACCTCCTTAGTATTCTTTCAGGTTCTCAAAAACTCCTTTACAAGGGATTCCCATCCGATCTCAGGGAAACTGCGGTATACATCATCCACCGGTTCACCACCCGTGGCAGCCAGATCCTTGTATTCCGGACCGATCAGGTGTAAAAGCCGCTGGCTTTCCCGGTCTGTCCATGCAAGACTTTCTTTTCCATAAAAAAGCCCCTTGTGATTCCGTCTGGGCATATCTGGCTCAAGCACACACAGCCAGCCTTCATGGTAAGGATCTTCATGGACGATTTCCGGATGCTCCTGTGCTTTGGTGTTGACTGCCAGCACAGCTCCTGTGACAGGTGAAAGTGCTGTGGCCTTCTTGTCCGAACGGGAAAATGTCACCGCAGCATGGTCTTTTTTCAACCCAGTACCGATGGAGGGAATCGAAATTTTGGAAGGGGTGCCAAACAGTTTGACCAGGAAATCATCAAATCCCACCGTCACCCGTCCGCCATGCCCGAACCGTGCCCAGGTGTGTCCCATGTGGTAGTAATAGCCGCGGGCCAGGCGGTAACCGGATGCCATTGAAAAATCCGGTTTTTTGCTGAATCCGCTCAGGTCTTCCTCATCCAGTATCTGATCATAGGCACAGTGATAGCACTCATAATCCAGAATACAGGCTTTGGGTTCATCCACGCGGCCGGTAAGTACGTGCCGGCAGGGCCGGGGGTACCATTTGTAAATATCTTTTAATGTTTTAGACAATGGTGAACCCTCTTTCCGGGAATCCAGATTGCGGGCAGCCTCCATTTTTTTCTGCATGGCCTTATCAAACGGACAGGTGCGGCAGTCATACACATTGTCGCATAATTTGAAATGGACAATACCTGCTTTCATCCATATGCACTGGTTTTCAACCACCTGGAACCCTTTAACCGCATGTTCCTGTTTTCGGGACCTCATTTTACACCTCCTTTGCAGGTTCTAAATACCTGCGTTTGTTTATTGACATTGCAAACCCGGTACCAGATAAAAAACACAGACTGACAAACCGCTATCTGATTGAAACAAAAGGATTGTGTGGCTTCCAGACATGCAAAAAACGGCAACCGGCCATGTGTAATTGAGATGCAGGTGTAACTATTTACAACACAGCTGCCTGATATTTTAAAAGATTTAAATTCAAATAGAGCATGGACAGGACCTCGTGAGGAATGTTGCCGAAAGCGACAGGCCTGTGATGATTTGTTACACAACAGCCGCAATCTCTGACCTGCTGACGGGTCTGCAGAGGTCAGACAGCGGTCTTGTTCATAATTGTTCACCGGTTTTATTGGAAGAAGAAGATAACAGGCTTTGGCAATGGCAGACCGCACCGCCCTGAAGTTCTTGATCGAACCGGTCTGCCACCGCCTGTTTGACCCTGTTCAGCCTGTCAGAGGCAGGAAGGGTGCGGCAGATAGATTCCACGTAGCCGCGGTCTCTGACCTGCTGCAGGGCCGGCGCAAAATTGATATCAAATACCCACCCGATCTGAAGCAGTTTAAAATCATTCAGATTTTTTATATGGCGGGCATCCACGATTTTTCCATTTACCACATCTTCGTACACCCGGTCTGACATGCCGGGTGTATCCGGAAGTCCCAGTTCAATGGCCGGGTTGTCCTCCTTGTTCTGGCGCTGGTAATGGTCAATGACCACCCGCCAGATATCCAGCTTGTCCGCATCCCGCAGCAGCCGGGCATAAAACAGGCATTCCCCGGTTTCACCTCCGGGAAGGGCCGCCCGGTTGTGATAGGAAATAACCCGGCACACCCGATCTGCCACAGAAGGGGAAAGGCTGTCCAGCACCTGCTGGTGCTGCAAAATTTTCACCCCGAGCGCAGCATGGTTTTCTGACTTATAGTCCACAAAGGTGCGGTACCGGGCATATTGTTCAAAGCGCCCGATATCGTGAAACAGGGCCATGACAGCTGCCAGGTTCCGGGCCTTTTCATCCAGGCCCAGGCCTTCTGCAATCAGCAGAATCTCCTGGACCACCCTTTCTGAATGGTCCTTTTTCAGCCGGACATTTTTCACCACATCCGGGGGGGGATTTCCCCGGGCCGTGAATCCGGCCACATACTGGTCAAACCAGTTTCTGAATTCGTCTTTTCCCATTAATCCTTTATACCTGCAACACCGGTTCTGAATGATCCGGCTGTTTGGGTTCCATGTTGCCATGAACCCATAAAAAACATGGCCTTCAGTATATATCAAATTAAAGCAGTCTGGGCAATTGCCGGGGAGAACCATTTGTTGTGGTCTCTCCGGCCATGAGGGTTATAAAAAAAGATCCCCGGTTCTGATGCCGGACCTGCTGCCGGCAGGCCCCGGAAAATTGATGGTTTCCGAATCAAAAATGGTATGCTATTTTTGATTCAAGCAATTTTATGTATTACACATCAGGGAGGGTATACCTGAAGACAGCCGGCATCAGTCAGCCGTCAGATATTAACTTAAAACTTTCATAGATGGTGGAAACAACAATGAATGCGATCTGTATTTTTTTGGGCTCCAGTCCTGCTGCTGACCCGGTGTATGCCAGAGCAGCCGAAGAAATGGGCAGAGAGCTGGCTGCACACAATCTGACATGTGTATATGGCGGATCCAACACAGGCCTGATGAAACTGCTGGCAGACAGCACGCTCAAGGCGGGCGGCCGGGTGGTCGGCGTGACTGTCCAGGCCCTGCGGGACAAGGAAATTTTCCATCCCGGACTGACACACCTGCATGTGGTCCCTACCATGCATGAAAGAAAGACCCGGATGGTGGCACTGTCTGACGGATTTGTGGTCCTGCCGGGGGGCATCGGCACGTTTGATGAATTTTTTGAAATATATACCCTGTCTATTTTAGGGTTTCATTCCAAACCGCTGGGACTTCTGAATATAAACAATTATTTTGCCCCCCTGGACGCGCTGCTGGACAATGCAGAAAAGGAAAGCTTTCTGAAATCCCCTCATCGGGACGTCATACTGCGGGCAGATACCCCCGGTGAAATGATCAGATGTCTTCAGGCCTCCTGCAAAAGCTGATGCCTGCGGCATGAACGATACAACCCAGCACAGCCTTTAAAAATCTTCTGTTATGGAGCCTTTAAATTCCTCGATGGCCGGGGCGATTCTTTTGATGCGATCGAAATGGGCAATATGTATAACAGCATCTCCCTTGTGCACAAGTGGAAGATTCAGTCTTCCGATAACCATTCCGGATACAGGTGAAATGATCTCTTTTTCATTTCGTCCGAAAGGATCGGCAATGACGCCTATTTTGCTGTTTTTTGAAACCGTTGCCCCCAGGGGGTATTTCATTTCCAGGATTCCGCTCGCCGGTGCCCTGATCCATGAGGTTGATTCTGCAATTAAGGGATCACCTTTGGATTTTCGTCTGACAGAAGGAGGACCTATCATGCCGATGTGTGTCATTACAGACAATAACCCCCTTATACCAGCCCGGATCGCCTCTTCATCAAACCGGAGGGATTCTCCGGCTTCGTAAATCAAAGCTTTTATGCCCTGATCAAGGGCGGACTGTCTCAAAGACCCTTCTCTGACTGCTGAATTGATAACAACAGGGACCTTGAACGCTTTTGCAAGTTCCAGAATGTCAGGATCCTCGATATCAGCCCTGATCTGCGGCAAATTGGCCCGGTGGTTTGATCCGGCATGGAGATCAAACCCGTACCTGCAGCCTTTTATTATTCTGGACATGAAAGTTGCTGCGAGCTGGGATGTCAGAGAACCGGTCTTTGATCCGGGGAAACACCTGTTCAGATCCCTCCTGTCGGGGGAATACCGTGAATGCCTTTCAAAGGCGTAGACATTTACCACAGGCACAGCAATCAGTGTGCCTTTAAGATTATTGACTTTCTTCAGCTTCAAGAGCCGGCGGATAATTTCAGTACCGATTATTTCATCCCCGTGTACAGCACCGCAAATGAATATCCTGGGACCTGGCTGCTTTCCGTGAATGATATGAACCGGCATGGCCATAGCTGTACTGGTGTAAAGCTTTGCAACAGGAACATTAACAAAGGCGGTTTTGCCCGGGGCTATTTTGTTTCCTGCAATGTGAATGGATTCCTGTAGAATTTGATTTAACCTTTTCCTTTTGTTCTGTTTTTGCCTGGAGATGCGTTTTTTTCAATATAATTGATAACAAGATCTGCCACATCTATGTCTGTGATATTTTCGATTCCTTTGAGTCCGGGGGAGGCGTTCACTTCCATCACTACAGGTCCATGATTGGATCTCAGCATGTCAACCCCTGCCATATGGAGCCCCATTATTTTTGCGGCCCTGATGGCTGTGGATCTCTCTTCCGGCGTTATTTTAATTTTGCGGGCAGTTCCGCCCTGGTGGAGATTCGATCTGAACTCCCCTTCCGGGCCTTGTCTCAACATAGATGCAACCACTTTGGGTCCAAGGACCCAGCACCGTATATCGCTGCTGTTGGATTCTTTTATGTACTCCTGAATCAGGATATTGGCCTTCAGCTTGCGAAACGCCTGGATAACACTCTGGGCGGTCTTCCGGGTTTCAGCCAGGACAACACCTGCCCCGTGGGTGCCTTCTATCATTTTCACAACAAGGGGTGTCCCGCCTACCATTGAAATCAGATCGTCCGTAAACTGTGTGCTGTGGGCAAATCCTGTGACAGGAAGCCCAATACCCTTTCTGGCCAGAAGTTGAAGGCTTCTGAGTTTGTCACGGGCGCGGCTTATTGAGACAGATTCATTTATGCTGTAAACCCCCATCATCTCAAACTGGCGCACAACAGCTGTACCGTAAAAGGTGATGGATGCGCCGATCCTGGGAATTATCGCGTCAAAGCCCTCAAGTTTTTCTCCCTTGTAATAAATGGCAGGCTTATGGGATGTGATATCCATGTAACATCTCAAAGGATCTATAACATATACCTTATGCCCCCTGTTTTTTGCAGCGTCTACAAGGCGGGCTGTCGAATAAAGTTCAGCTTTTCTTGACAGAATTCCGATTTTCATAACTGGTCTTCCTGTAAATTTTATTGATCATACGTTCTGGACAAAGAGCGTCCGGTCATATATTTGCTGCCGGGATCGATTATAAAGCCCTTTTTAAGGGCAGAACGACCGAGCAGCATCCGGAAAATCATGTTGGCACGATTGGTAAGGCTTATCTCTATGGACCATTTTTTATCCCCAACTGCAGCCTCGGTTTCAATAATGTAACGCTCTTCAGGATGCCCACCGGAATTTTTCACAATCCGCTGATCAACAACCGGCGCTTCACATATGATTTCGATATCCTTGCGCTTTCTTAGCGGATGCATTCGAAACCTTACCATTAACTGATCCCGGGATGAGTAGGTTTCAATATCAAAAGTATGGAGAGCTGAGGTCCGCGCGCCTGTGTCTATCTTTGTTTTTATGGCAGGTATACCCAACCCCGGCAGCGCAATCCATTCCTTCCACCCCAAAACTGTTACCTGATTTTCCGCCATATCCCCTGTTTCGCCTCTGGTTTAACATCTTACATTCAAAATGGAAAATTTACAAAAAAACATGTCTGAACTATAGCAGGCACCATCAGGTGTTAATTTTAGAATTAATGCAAAATATTGTCAATGAACCGCTGATGTGCACCCAGGGGTTAATGCATGTACACATGAGAATGCACGTGGATGTTCAGGCGGTCGCACCAAGATGGCGCTTTTAATACTGCTGGGCCGGGCCCGGACCCCTGTCACGCCGCCTTTTTTTCCATCAATTCTCTTGTTTTTGCTACTTCCGCGCTCTCCACATACGCATCAAAGGTCATCAACCGGTCTATAATACCGGCGGGTGTGAGCTCTATTACCCGGTTGACAAGCGTATTCACAAATTCATGATCATGGGAAGTGAAAAGCACCACCTCCGGAAACTCGATCAGGCTGTTATTCAATGCCGTGATGGATTCCAGATCCAGATGATTGGTCGGCTCATCCAGGATCAGGGTATTGGACTGGGAGAGCATCATCCGGGCAAGCATACAGCGCACCTTTTCCCCGCCTGAAAGCACACCCGTTTTTTTGAGTGCATCCTCCCCTGAAAAGAGCATGCGCCCTAAAAAGGTGCGGGCAAAGCTTTCTCCCTCTTTGGGAGGGGCAAACTGCAGCAGCCATTCAATAAGGTTCAGGTTCTGATCGAAATACCCCTTGTGCTCTTTGGGGAAATAGGAGTGGCTGATGGTGGTTCCCCACCGATAACTGCCTTTATCCGGTTCCATTTCTCCTGCAATGATCTGGAACAGTGTGGTTTTGGCCAGGCTGTTGTTTCCCATGAAAGCGATTTTGTCTTTTTTGTTTACGGTAAAGCTCACATTATCAAGAATTTTTTCCCCGTCAATGGCCTTGGAAAGCCCTTCCACTTCCAGGATAATATTGCCGCAGGGCCGTTCCGGGGTAAACCGGATAAACGGATAATTTCTGGATGATACGGGCATGTCTTCAATGGTGAGTTTTTCCAGCAGCTTTTTTCTGGAGGTGGCCTGCTTGGATTTGGATGCATTGGAAGAAAATCTCTGGATAAAAGTCTTGAGCTCATTGGCCCGGTCAGTGATCTTTTTGTTGTCAGCCTGTTTTTGGGTCAGGTGCAGCTGACTGGCCTGGTACCAGAAATCATAATTTCCCGGGTACACCCCAATTTTACCAAAATCAATATCTGCGATGTGGGTACAGACCTGATTCATGAAATGGCGGTCATGGGAGACCACAATGACGGTATTCTTAAACCGGTATAGAAAATCTTCCAGCCAGGCAATGGAGTGAATATCCAGATTATTGGTGGGTTCATCAAGCAACAGCACATCCGGGTTTCCGAACAGGGCCTGGGCCAGGAGCACCCGCACTTTTTCGCCGCCCTCAAGCTCTTTCATTTTTCTGCCATGCAGGTTTTCTGCAATACCCAGATTTTTGAGCAGAACCGCTGCTTCAGACTCTGCTTCATATCCGTTCATTTCCTCAAATACAATTTCAAGCTCCCCTGACCTGAGACCGTCTTCATTTGAAAAATCAGGCTTTGCATACAAGGCGTCCCGTTCAGCCATGACAGTATATAGTTTTTCATGCCCCATGATGACCGTATCCAGCACCCGGTGTGTATCAAAGGCAAAGTGATCCTGTCTTAAAACAGCAATTCTTTCTTTTGAGCCCACACTGATATCGCCTGCATCCGGTTCAATATCTTTGGCCAGAATTTTCAAAAAAGTGGATTTTCCCGCACCATTGGCCCCGATAAGCCCGTAACAATTTCCGGGTTTGAACATGATGTTTACATCTTTAAACAGCACCCGCTTACCATAAGCCAGGGCTATGTTATTTGCACAGATCATATGTATCTTAAGTTTCCTTGTTATCCAATAAAAAACCACAGAAGAGTATCCTGTGGCAAAAAAAAGAACTGCATACTGCCGGTTTTTTCAATAAAAGGCAAGGCTTTTAAAGGCAAAAAAACAAAAAACCATTATCCATGGGCGATCCTTCTCAGGGATGCGATATCGGGAGGCTGGTCACGGTCGCAGACAGGGCCTGTTTTTTTTAATTGGTATTTTTTTCCAGCCGGAAAAGGCGGAAGAGTACCAGGATGCCGGCCAGGGCCACACCAGCGCAGGCCAGGAAAGAGGCCATATAGGCATGGGTTTCCGAAGCGCCAAACGCCATGAAACCATCGGTTACAGGGCCTGAGATGAGGGTGGCCCCCACCCCCCATGAAAGAAACAGGGTGGCGTTGAACAGCGCAAAACAGGTACCCCGTTTTTCAGGCGGTATATAGGACGATGCCAGCCCATAGGAAGAAGCAATGACCAGAACCTCTGAGATTCCCATGAGTAAGGAGGAGAGACAGATCCATGCCAGATTGACGGTGACACCCACGATGAGAAGGGCCAGAACCGCCACAGCTGCTGAGAAGACAAGACATCTGCGCTCTCCTATGGTCCGGCAGAGCCTTCCGGCAAAGAGTCCTGCCAGAATCAGGCCTGCAGACCTGAGGTTGAGCACATGGCTCAGGGTGATGGCGGGCAGTGCCAGCCCCGTTCCCAGACTCAGGTACTGGGGAATGATAATGGTTACCGCGTTCCGGCCGAAGTGAATCAGGGCCATGGCCAGGATAAAGGTGGGAAAAAAGGCCGGAAGAAACCCTGAACCCTGACCGGTCCCGGCGGCCAGCTTTTCTTCAGGAGAAATCCCGCCTTCCGGCACCAGCAGCATGGGAAAAACGGAAAGAAACATGATCAGGCCGGAGATCCAGAACAGGCTGCCCTCGTAAAAACCCCATCCGGGAAAGGCCGTGCCCATCCTGTCGTAGAGCAGTCCCCCGCAGAGCACACCCGCGATACGTCCCAGGCCCCCGATACTTTCCAGCCGCCCCATGATCCGGCTGCGCTCCGCCTGGCGGTAGACGTCGGAGATCAGGGCAGACCATCCGATATTGGACATGGACCAGAAAATTTCAATCACGGCCAGGCCTCCGATGATCACCCACCCCGAGGCAGTGGCATCTGCCGGGACTTTATGGGCGTAGAACAGCAGGATGGTCCCGACCCCGGCCAGGAGCTCCCCCCAGACAATAAGCAGCCGCCGTTTCTGAAGCCGATCCGAAAGCACCCCCCAGACATAGCGCTGGGCCAGGACATTGACAATCATGGGCAGGGTGGTGAACAAAGTGGTGGCAGTGACGGACAGCCCGAGATAATGCCGCAGGTATATGGTCAGGTAACTGAAGAACAGTCCCCGCCGGAACATGGCCAGGATCTGGAAGGAGGATATGCCCAAAAACCGTTTCATGGGCGGTGAGGGTATCAGTCTGTCCGGCAAAAGGCAATACGCATGTGGCGAAACAGCCGTATCCCGCAGTGAGAATCACCTTGTGGGTTTCGTCCTCGCACTTGGTTGAAACCGCCTGCCGGGGATACGGTTTCAGCCGAAAAGAAACCACATGCCATCTTGAATTTGTCAAAGAAAATTTCGTTGCCCAAATAAATATGGTCTATTATTCCGGTTGTTTTGTCTTTAAATTTTGTGTACCTTTGTATTAATATTCTTTTAACCTAATTTGTGATGGAGGATTTATGAAAAAGATTTTTTTCCCAACGTTGACGGCACTTTTGGTCGTTTTCCTGTGCAGCCCAGCGTTTGCAGGCAAAATATTTTCTGGTGATTTGACCGGTACCTGGAAACAAACCGACAGCTGGGGTGCCCGCGCTGGAAAGTCCGAACACGAACTCGGTCACGGTGACACCTGGACAACCATGAAGGCGGCGCCTTTTACCTTGAAGATCACTGAACAGAGCGAAGATGGCAGGGCCATTCACGGGGAATGGTGCAGTCCTGAAAAATGTGAGGACATCGTAGGCGCTGTCACCTCTGACGGCACTATCTACATGGCAGACGAGGACGGACACTTTGTGGGGCATTTGATCGGACAGGACCTGGAACTCTGCTACATCGAGGCAGACGAAAACACCCGGATTGTCAACTGCCGGGTCATGGTCCGAAAATAGATTGGCCAATCACACAGCTGATCACAGGGTGGCACGTAGTGTGATCAGCTGTATCGGCATTAATCATGAACTCAAAATAAAAAGGAGAAGCCACCATGTTAAAAAACATCCGGGAAATTTTGGGGGAAGACGATGCAAAATCGCTCCTGGAACATACCTGTAACACCATCAAAAAAGAAACCCTGCATTTGCCCGGTCCGGATTTTATCGACCGGGTACTGGTGCACACGGATCGTTCTTCC
>DATFKQ010000168.1:0-4695 GCA_035268565.1 Desulfotignum sp.
ACTGGCGGTAGAATGCCCGCAGGGTCCGACGCAGCCGGTCCATGACCGAAGGAGACAGCCGGGTGGTGTATTTGAAAAATTCCAGCCAGTCCGTGTGCATGAAAAAAAACAGGGTGAACCTGTGGTGCCGCAGTTCCTGCATGGCATTGCTGAATCCTAAGCAGATCAGTTTGTCCCGCAGGCTGCCCTTATGGAGAAACATGCGCACCAGGCCGGGTTCTTTCATGTGCAATGCGATCTGGGACAGATAATCAATAAAGGCGATGTTGAGCTTTTCATGGATGGTGAGACTGCCATAGGGATGCAGTGTTCCGGACCGCAGGGCTTCCAGGGCCAGCTGTGACATGGGGATTTGTCTTCTTTTGCGCTCCAGGCCGGGCACATGCATCCAGGTGCCGCAGGTGCCGGCAAACAGGCCCATATGGTCGTCAGATCCCCCGGTCACCTGCTTTTTATAAATGGATCTGCAGAAATTTGCAGCCCGGATGCCGTGTTTTTTCTGCCACAGATCGATCTGTTCTTCGGTCAGGCTGTCCAGCCATTCCCAGATCAGCAGGTTCTGCCATACATCCCGCTGGCCGTTGAGCACCTCAAACCGGTCGAACATGAGCACCAGCTGCTCGAACATGGCTGGATCCGGCTGGCCTTTACCGGCATGGACGTACAGGGGATGGGGCAGCAGGGTGGGAATATCCTGGTCTGCCGCATAGCTGATAAAAGCAAAAATATCGTTTCTCAACCCATTGAGTTTTTCCTCCTGGGCCGGGGTGAATCCATAGGCCAGCACATGCAGGTGGGTGTTGAATGTCTTGAAAAAGCAGGTGAACTCCGCACCTGATAAAACATCCCGTCCTTTTTCCAGAAGATCCCAGCAGGACCTGGCATTGTTGTGGTTGGTGATGGTGACGGCATTGCACCGGTTTTCCGCAAGGCAGGCAACCAGATCCTCTGTCTGAAGCCAGGTTTCAGGAAACCGCAGGATTCTGCCCAGGAGCTCATCTGTCACATCGGAGTTGCAGTCATGGCAGTGCAGATCGATTTTGATGCACGCTTTTGCCGGCAGCGCCATCTGGTGACCTGCCAGCTGTTTCTGGAAAGCCTGGTGGATGTTCTGTTGAAATCCCCGGGTATCTGTCATGGCATTTATATTCCTTTATATGCATATGGTTTATATTTCCCGCACCATAGCAGGGGTGCAATAAAAACGTGTTTGTATTGTGTTGTTTTTTTGTAAGGCAGCCGGAGAAACTTTTTAAAATACAATCATAACCTGTGCCTAATATGACATGAACAAACAAATGGTTCTATGGCATGCAGCAGCTTAAAAAAATGCTGGTGACGCAAATCTTTGAAACCAAACAAATTAAAGGAGAGACACATGAAGGGGTTGACATGGATGAAGCAGACAAAACTGTTTGTTGCTGGACTTCTGGCGGTCCTGATTTCTGTGACAGGTGCCATGGCCCAAGAAGAAACCATTACGGAATTCCGCATCGGTATTCTCGGGGGTGAAAACGCTTCGGACCGGCTGCGGTCCAATGAATGTATGCGGGCAAAAGCAGAACAGGTGCTGGGTGTGCCCACCAAAATTTACGCTCCGGCTGATTACAACGGGGTGATCGAGGGGCTGCTGGGGGGAAACCTGGACATGGCCTGGCTGGGGGCATCCGGCTATGCCAAGGTGTTTTTGACCAACCCGGATGCGGTGGAGCCGGTGCTCACCAAGATAAACACAGACGGGTCATTCGGATATCACGCCATCGGATTTGCCCGGGTGGACAGCGGTATTAAAAGCCTGGACGACATGAAGGGAAAGGTATTCGGCTTCGGTGATCCCAATTCCACCTCAGGCTACCTGATTCCCTCCATTGAAATCCCCCAGGCCGGATATCCCATGAAATCGGGTGAATACTTCAAGGATGTTAAATTTACAGGAGGCCACGAACAGACCATTGTGGCGGTGTTCAATGGAGATATTGACGGCGGGGTGACCTGGGCCTGCGGCATTGGCAACTGGGTGGACGGATACAACAGCGGGGCACTGAGAAAAGCTGCGGATGCCGGCCTGGTGGACATGACCCAGATCCAGGAGATCTGGCGGTCCAAAGTGATTCCCGAAGGTCCCATTGTACTGCGCAAAGACCTGCCGGAATCGGTGAAGCTGAAAATCACCGCCATGCTGGCCAGCCTGCCTTCCATGGATGCGGAATGCGCCTATGGGTTCATGGCCGGTGAAATCAAGGCCATTGCACCCATCGATCATTCCGATTACCTGAGTATTATTGCAGCACGAAAAGCCAAATCCAATTAATTGCAGTAAAGCAGATGATGGCGGCTGACGGCACTGCCAGCCGCCATCATCTGTGATTTCTGTTTTCCAAAGGATGCGATCCATGTCTCTGCAAACCATCCAGACTGAAATCATGGCCATGGAAAAAAACCGCCGCCTCTATTCCATGGCAGGCATTGTTCTCGTTGCAGCGGTCCTGGTCTCCGGATACGGATTGGCAAATGACTTGAATTCCGGCGGATTTCTCACCGGAATGAAACAGTTTTTCGACTATCCGTCCGAGA
Source organism: Desulfotignum sp. (assembly GCA_035268565.1). Taxonomy (GTDB): domain Bacteria; phylum Desulfobacterota; class Desulfobacteria; order Desulfobacterales; family Desulfobacteraceae; genus Desulfotignum. The sequence continues at coordinate 2,575 of DATFKQ010000168.1, forward strand.
TTGTCAAAGAGGCATGGGAAGCCGGATTTTCCTTTTTTCCGCTCATGGGCCGGTTTGTTCCGGCCCTGGTGGAAACCCTGAACATTGCCGGGGCCGCCTCCATCGTAGGCGGCGCTCTGGCCGTTGTGCTGGCATTTCTGGGATCCGCCAACCTGGGGGTCAAGCCGCCTGTGGTGGTCACTATTGTCCGGCGGATCATGGATATCATGCGGGCGTTTCCGGAACTGATCATCGCCCTGTTTCTTATTTTCATTCTGGGTTCCAGCCCGGTGCCGGCCATGATCGCGGTGGCGGTCCACACGGCCGGGGCCCTGGGAAAACTGTTCTCAGAGGTGAATGAAAATGCCGATGCAGATCCTGTGGAAGGACTGGCATCCTGCGGTGCCACCTGGCTGCAGCGCATGCGCTACGGGGTGCTTCCCCAGGTGCTGCCCAACTACCTGAGCTATTTTATGCTGCGGTTTGAAATCAATGTTAGGGCTTCCGCTATTCTGGGATTTGTGGGGGCGGGGGGCATCGGCATGGAACTGCGGCGCACCATCGGCTGGGGCAAAGGGGCCGGCGATGAGACTGCAGCCCTGTTTGTCCTGCTGATTCTGTCCATTTTTGTTATAGACCAATTGTCCTCTTTTACCCGCCGGCGCCTGGTGACCGGCAGGGACCCGGAATAGAAAGGAAACCCGATGGCATCATCCACTTTGGCCATGCAGCCGCCAGCACCTATCACCGGATCAACAGCCGTGTTTTCCCGGGTCCGGCGCAACAGCCTGATGATCATGGCAGGAACCGGGCTGGCGCTCCTGTATTTATTGTACACCTTCGTCTCTTTTGATCTATGGCACCTGATCAGCAGGTCCCAGCCCCAGCGGGCGGTGCTGCTGGCCACCGACGCCGTGGCCCACAAGGTCCATGTCACCAAAACCATCAGAGGTGCGGGCGGTCTTTCCATTGCAGTCGAAGGCGAGCGCACCGCCACCTATGAAACACCGCCCGGGTGGGTCACGGTGTCCGACGACCTGACCCGGGTGGATCTGGCCCAGGGATACCGGGTGGATATTTACGATACCCATGTAATATTTCAGATACCGGATATGGGCCCGGTCCTTGTTCGGATAACGGATGCAGGCATAGAGACAACCCTGCCCCGGGGCGTGGACCCGCCGGACTGGCTCCGGGCCACACCTGCCAAATTCGACGCCCGGCCCACCATCGGACGGCGGGTCCAGGTGTCCAGGGCCCGGATCGAGGCGCACCGGTATTTTATGGGCTGGGAGAATTTTTTCTTTCCTTTCCGATCGGAACTTACCGCGTATTCCCCGGGCCAGCTTGTCGGGCTGGCATTTTCAGACCAGCGGCTCGATCCTGACATGCCCAACTGGCGCCTGATGGCCACCACCTTCTGGAACAATCCGGGCTGGCAGCACAAACAGGTATTTATCGCCCTGCTGGAAACCTTTCTGATGGCCGTTCTGGGCACGCTCACCGCAGCCCTGGTGGGACTGCCCCTGGCCGTGCTGGCAGCGGCCAACTTCACACCGGCCCAGGCCCTGCGGTTTGGTGTCCGCCGGTTGTTCGACTTTTTACGGGGCATTGACATGCTCATCTGGTCCCTGATCTTTATCCGGGCTTTCGGACTGGGACCCCTGACCGGGGCCCTGGCCATCGCCTTTACCGACACAGGGTCCCTTGGCAAACTGTTTTCCGAGGCCCTGGAAGGGGTCAACAAAAAACAGATGGAAGGGATCCATGCCACCGGGGCCAACCGCTTGCAGTTTTACCGGTTCGGGATCCTTCCCCAGATCATTCCGGTGTTTGTTTCCCAGACCCTGTACTACCTGGAATCCAATGTCCGGTCCGCCACCATTATCGGTGCCCTTGGTGCCGGCGGCATCGGCCTGATGCTGGTGGAAGCCATGAACACCCAGCGCCACTGGGAAATTGTATTTTATCTCATCCTGCTGACAGTATGCCTGGTCATGGCCATGGACACGGTTTCCGCCAAATTGCGGAGCCGCCTGATTCACGGCCGGTCCGGCACATGATCACTGCAGGTGATTATTCTTTTTATTCAAACGTATCGAGGATGCCATGAAAATAGCAGACCTGACCAAAACATTCGGA
>DATFKQ010000169.1:0-5036 GCA_035268565.1 Desulfotignum sp.
GAAAAGAAAAACATCATAGACAAATCTCCGACGTGGCTGCGCCTGCTTTTATTTTTTGCCCTCTGGATTCTTATTTCCATCGGCTATACCAGCTATATGGCAGACAAGCAGATTGAGGAGATTTCCTACTCTGAATTCAAGAAGAAAGTGGCAGCAGGCAAAGTTGCGAGCATTGAAATAAAAGGCCGGAAAATAACCGGACAATATGCTGCAGATGAAAAAGAGACTTCAGAAAAAGAATCGGCCCCTGAGGAAGAAACGGATTCAGGGGAAGAAGCGGCATCAGATGCAGATAAAGAAGCAGCCCCGGATGAAAAAACAGTATCAGACCGGCAGGCCTCCTCAGACAAAGCCTCAGACAAAGCCTCAGACAAAAAACAGCCTGCCCCGCAGCCTGATGGATTTTCCACGGTGATGCCTACTTTTGAAGATCCCGAACTGATACGGATTTTAGAAAAAAATAAGGTGGAAATACATGCGGAACCCGATGATACCAACTGGCTTGCCAGGGCATTGATCAGCTTTCTGCCCTGGCTGCTCCTTATCGGGTTTTTCGTTTACATGAACAAAAGAATGAAAGAGCAGATGGGGGGACTGGGCGGACCCAAAGGGCCGTTCGGGTTCGGTAAATCCAAGGCCAAAAAAATTCAAAAAGAAGAAGTTGACGTTACTTTCGAAGATGTGGCAGGCCTGGAAAACGCCAAAAAAGAATTAAAGGAAATGTCTGATTACCTCAAAGACCCGTCTGCCTATATTGAGCTTGGCGCGGAACTGCCTAAAGGAATACTGCTGGTGGGACCGCCGGGCACGGGAAAAACCCTGATGTCCCGGGCAATGGCAGGAGAGGCCAGTGTGCCGTTTTATTCCATATCCGGATCTGAATTTATAGAGATGTTTGTGGGGGTCGGGGCGTCCCGGGTCAGAGACATGTTCAAAAAAGCCAAAAAAAATGCACCTTCTTTGATTTTTATCGATGAGCTGGACTCCATCGGCAGGGTCAGGGGAACAGGTGTCGGCGGGGGACATGATGAGCGGGAGCAGACCCTGAACCAGATTCTGTCTGAAATTGACGGGTTCGGCAAACAGGAGTCCGTGATTGTGCTGGCTGCCACCAACCGCCCGGATGTACTGGATCCGGCTTTGATACGGCCCGGACGGTTTGACCGGCGGATCAGCCTGGAGATGCCCCGGAAAGAAGCCAGAAAAAAGATTCTCAAGGTACATCTCGACAAAGTGAAGAACGCCGATGATATGGATTATAATTTACTGGCCGGGGCCACCGTGGGGTTCAGCGGGGCTGATTTAAAAAACCTGGTCAATGAGGCAACCCTGCTTGCGGCCCGAAAAGGTAAAGAACAGGTGGAAATGGAAGATTTCCATGAAAGCCGGGATAAAATCATGATGGGGATCAAGCGCGAAGACAGGCTTTCCGACAAGGAAAAAAAGATGATCGCCTATCATGAAGCCGGTCATGCCCTTGCCGCCCTGCTGATTCCGGAAGCAGATCCCCTGAGCAAGGTAACCATCATCCCCCGGGGCAGATCTCTGGGTGCCACCGAACAGGTGCCGGAAGAAGACCGGCACAATTTGAGCAGGTCATATCTGCTTGGCAGGATCTGCGTGATGATCGGGGGCCGGGCAGCGGAGGAAGAGGTGTTTGATGATGTGACCTCCGGGGCCGGGGATGACCTGAAAAACGCCTCCCAGCTGGCACGGCGCATGGTGTGCCAGTGGGGCATGAGCGAAAAGGTGGGACTCATGGTCTTTAAAAAAGGAGAGCCCCATCCCTTTCTGGGCAGGGAACTGACCGAGGACAAGGACTACAGCGAAGCCACCGCCGAGGTGATCGATACGGAAATTAAAACCATTCTCCATAACAGCCATGACCAGGTGAAAAAAATTCTGCAGGAAAACCGGGAAAAACTGGACCAGCTGGCAGAAGAATTAATGGACAAGGAAACCCTGACATCAGAGGAGATAGAAGAACTGCTGGATCTGCAGGAGGAGGAAAAATCAGAATAGTCAGGAGGTCCGGCACTGCACCCGGCTGCAGATCTCCTGGTATTTTTCATACAGCTTTTGGGTGTCTTCTCTGCGGCACAGCTGGGTGGCTTCGGTCATCAGGGTGGCTGTGCCGGCAGCCATGCCGTAAAGCAGGGCGTCTGTGAGTTTCTCGTTTCGCTGCAGGGCCAGCACCATGGCCCCCACAAAGCTGTCCCCCGCCCCTATGGAGCTGACCTCATCGACCTTGTGCCCGGGGATGCGGATCTGCTCTTTTTCAGAGGTAAGCAGTGCACCATCTTTGCCCAGGGTGAGCACCAGGACCTCACACCTGCCCTTCGCAATCATGTCCCGGCATACCCTTTCCTGGTCCTCTTCCCGGTCCAGGGAGCAGCCGCACACATATTCCAGCTCCCGCTGATTGGGTTTGATCAGATACACGTCCTGGTCCAGGGCGTGCTTGAGGGCATCTCCCGAGGTATCCAGAACTATCCTGACAGGGCTGTCCTGGAAACGCGCTGCCAGTCTGGCGTACAGATCATCAGGTGCGCCCGGGGGCAGGCTGCCCGATGCCACCACATAGTCTGCGGCCCTGCCCTGTTCTGCTGCTTTGTCCAGACACTGCTGCCACTCCTGTTCACTGATCTCAGGGCCCGGCAGGGCAAACCGGTACTGGTCCCCGGTTTTTTTCTCCTGAACAGCGATATTCTGCCTGGTGGTGCCGTCCAGGGCAACGGCTGCACTTTTGACCCCCTCTTCATCCAGCATGGTTTCAATGCTTTTGCCGGTACTGCCCCCTGCAAGAAACACAGCAGTAGAATTGCCCCCCAGCCGGGTGATGGTGCGGCTGACGTTTATGCCGCCGCCGCCGGGATCGATCATGACATTGCTGCAGCGCATTTTTTTGACAGGTTCAAGGGCATCCACTGCAGCGTTTATATCGAGACTCGGATTGATGGTAAAGGTTACGACGGGATTGTTTTCATCCATGATTGCTTCTCCTTGGAAAATATTTCGGATTTGGATAAAGGTATGGTCCTCTTTTTCTTTTCAAGCGTCCATAAGGTGTTTCCTGTATTTTTACAAATGCAGGCATGTAAGAAATATTTTGTTTTAGACACAACGACCCTCCATGCATTATGCATTTTACCGGCTCCCCATGTCGCGATGCTCTGCCTGTTTTTTTATTGCATGCCGATTTTGTATAAAATGGGTACTTTCCCCGATTTTTTCGTGAGGGGATTCGGGTTTATAAAGATATATAAGATAAGGATATCACGTTTGAAGAAAGACCCGGAACCATTGTCCCTGAAACAGCGGGTAACTTCTAAAAAACAATAAAGCAGGGAATCCAAGGAGGAAAATTATTATGACTGTTAATTTTGACCAGTATGCACAAAAAGGAAACCAGTTTGTCAAAAAACTTGCACAGGAACTCGGACATCCCGATGAAGTCGGCAGAAGCGGCATCCTGCTGCGCGCCGTACTGCACAGCATACGGGATAGAATAACCGTCAGCGAATCTTTGCATTTCATAGCCCAGCTGCCGGTTTTTGTAAAAGCTTTGTATGCAGACGGGTGGACATATCAGGAAAAACCCCTGCGCCTGGACAAGGAAGATTTTTTAGACCAGGTGAAAAATCACCAGGCCCAATACGGGGAAAGCGAATTCAGCTGGGAAAAATCAACAGAAGAACTGGTGAAAATAGTTATCAGGGAATTAAGAACCTATGTTTCCCAGGGAGAATTTGAAGATGTTACTGCCCAGCTGCCGGAAGACCTGAAAAAAATGTTTCAGGCGGCATAACCAGGGGGATTTGCGCCCCGGCATCACCAGCCCCCCTGAAACCGGAGAAGCTCTCCGCCAGAGCCGCCGGGGCTGCCGCATCACAATGTCACATGCATAACCGATGCGGCAGCCCCCCAGCCATCTCTCAATTTCAAATCTTCTGACATCCGACATTTTTCCATGCAGCACATACCGCTTTAACAACCAGTTTCAAGGTTTCTCATGATCCTTGTGATTTCGATGCCTGATGTCGAAAAATCAGCGACAAATCTGCACACTGCGCTGTCAGCGGATGGCCTGCAGCTCTTCTTCCACCACCCCTTTGAAAAGATCCATCTTATACGTATTTCCCAGAATCGGCGTGGCCTCTTCCACCACTGCCCGGGCCGCTTTTTGAATGGCTGCGTCATCCAGACGCCGGCCTGTGATGGCCTCTTCCACCGGCCGGCTCCGCCAGGGAACCGGGGCAGCGCCGGACAGGTATACCCGGCTGCTGAAGACGGTATCACCTTCCATTTCCAGGGCCAGGGCCAGTCCGGCAAGGGCAAAATCCCATGACCGCCGTGCCCGGACCTTGCGGTAGGAACTGCGCAGATTTTTGGCAGGTGCGGGCAGAACAATATGGGTTACAACTTCTCCTGGTTTTAACACGGTTTCAACCTGTGGATTTTCCACGGGCAGCACAAAAAAATCCGCCGCCGGCACGGTTCTGCTGCCATCCGGACCTGAAATTTTGAGCTGTGCCGACAGTGCGGCCAGGGGCGGGGCCGTATCAGACGGATGGGTGATGACACAGATAAAGTCATGTCCGAATATGGCATGGAACTGGTGTTCTCCGTCCAGGGCATAGCAGGTTTTCCCCCCTTTGCGCCGGCAGTGGAATTCTCCTCTGTAATACCAGCAGCGGGGCTTCTGACAGAGGTTTCCTCCGATGGTCCCCTGGTTTCTCAGCTGGGGACTGGCCACTTCTGACGTTCCCCGGGAAAGGCCGGGGTATTTTTGTTTCACCAGGGGGTTTTCCGCAACCTCGGTGATGGTGGTGCGCGCACCGATAACCAGGCCCACATCTGCGGTCTCCCTGATCCCCTGGAGATCGGACAGTGCACTTAAACTGACCATCTTATCCACCTGCATGATACCATCGCGCAGGCACCCGATCAGATCGGTGCCCCCTGCATGGATGGCCGCGTTTTTCTCATTCAGATGCTTTACTGTGTCTTTTATGGTATCCGGCCGGACATATGAA
>DATFKQ010000170.1:0-20415 GCA_035268565.1 Desulfotignum sp.
GTCAGGGCAAAATCGGCAAACGCCTGCCATTTATCCGGATCATGGCCCAGGGTTTTGGCAAAATAGGGACGGGTCAGTGCAAAAGCCTCGGTTTCGATTTTTTTGTCTGCCTGGGGCACGGCACCCAGGTACAGGGCCAGAGATTTTTCCGGCTGCTCTGCCACATGAACAAATGCCTTTTTGAGGGCCAGAACAAATCCTTTAACCGCAGCCTGTTTTTTTTCCAGCACAGCCGGGCTGCACACAAAGATCAGTTCCTCGTAATCCGGAATTCCCCATTTTTCCAGTTCAAAAAAAGCCGCTTTATACCCATGCTGGGCCATGCCCACGGTTTCATAGGTCTTGAACGGTCCCATGACCGCATCCACCCTGCCGGACACCAGGGCCGGCAGAATGGTGAACCCCACATTCACCGGGGTGTAGTCCTCAATCCGGTTGATGGATGCAAAAGCGTACAGCAGCACATCCATGAGCCCGGGCACGGTATATCCGATCTTTTTACCGGACAGGTCTTGTGGATGATCAAAGCCTTTGTCTGCCAGAAACAGCAGGGTGGTCAAAGGATGTCTCACCAGGGGGGCCACCACCTTCAGTGCCAGGCCTTTGTCTGCGGCAATAATGGTCTGGGGCTGGTAGGATACGGCCAGATCCACATTGCCCGTGGCAGCCAGCTTCAGGCCGTCTGCGGTTTCAGAAGGAGAAATGATCGCAACCTGGATGTTGTGTTCAGCAAAATAGCCTTTTTCCTGTGCCACATAAATGGGCAGGTGGTCCACATTGGGAAACCAGTCCAGCATCAGACGCAGGTTTTGCGCGGCCGGCGCTGCTGCGGCAGCGGCCTGATCAGCCGGGGTATGAACAACCGCAACCACAGAAAAAAACAGGCAGGCGAGGCTGATAATAAAATGTTTCATAAAGATGTTTTCCTTTTTTTAAGATTTCCAGGTGATTGTTTTTTTTTCAAGTATGCCCACCAGGGTCCACAAAAACAGCCCCATGGCCGTGAGCCAGAGAATGGCGGCAAACACCAGCGGGGTCTGAAGCCTTGCATTGGACTGGATCATGAGAAATCCCAGGCCCTGCTGGGCCCCCACCCATTCGCCGATCACAGCCCCGATGGTTGCCACGGACACCCCTACCCGGAGCCCGGCAAAAAACTGGGGCAATGCCCAGGGCCAGTACAGCAGGGCCAGTGTCTTTAAAAACGGGCTGCCCATGAGGGTGAACAGGATCCGGTATTCCGGATCACAGGATTTCAACCCCTGGAGCAGGCTCACAGTGATGGGAAAAAAGATGATGATCCAGGCCATGAACACCTTGGAGGCAATGCCGTATCCCAGCCAGATCACCAGCAGCGGGGCCAGGGCAAACACGGGGATGGCCTGGGATGCCACCAGAAACGGGGCCAGTGTCTTTTCCAGTACCGGTTTTGCAAACATGGCAACGGCCAGGGGCACTGCCGTGGCCATTGCCAGAAAAATGCCCAGGCATATCTCCGCACCGGTGACTGCTGCATGGGGCAGAATCAGCTTTGCCTGAAGTACGGCAGTCTGCAGAATCAGGGAGGGCGGGGGCAGGATAAACACAGGGATGTGTCCTATCTGCACGACCCCTTCCCAGACCCCCAGCAGCAGGCATATCAGTGCAGCAGCAGACAAACCGGACCGGTTCATGACACCCCGCCTTTTTCCAGATGATGCAGGATCTGCGTTTTGGTGTGCAGCAGTTCTGGGTCATCAAACGCCCGTGGTTTGGGCAGTTCCAGGGAAAACCGCCGGAAAACGGCCATGGGCATGGGACTGAGCAGAAAAATGTCATCTGCCAGCAGCAGGGCCTCGTCCACATCATGGGTGATCATGAGAATGGTTTTGGTAAATTCGGTCTGGAGCAGCAAAAGCAGATGCTGGTGCCGCTGACGGGTGATGGCGTCCAGGGCGGACAACGGTTCATCCAGCAGGATCAGGTCCCGGTCGAACATCAGGGTTCTGACCAGGGCGCACCGCTGGCGCATGCCTCCAGATACCTGATCCGGCCGGTGGGATGCATATCCCCCGAGTCCCAGGCGCAAAAACAATTGCCCTGCCCGTTCCTGTGCCGCTGTCATGTCACCGGACCTGGTTCTGATTGGCAGCAGGGCATTGTCCATCAGGGAGAACCAGGGCAGAAGCAGGTCTTTCTGGTGCATGTAGGCGCACAGATTCCCCAGGTGGGGCACAGTTTCACCCTGCCAGGTGATGGCCCCCGCATCTTTTGGGGTCACACCGGTGAGGGTGTTGAACAGCGTGGTTTTTCCGCATCCCGAAGGCCCCAGCAGCACCTGAAACCGGTTGGCAGGCAGATGCAGGTCGAAGTTTGAAAACACGGGCTGTCCGTTATAATATTTTGCCAGGTCGGTTACCTGGAGCATCTCATAAGCCTCTATAATCCTGTGACAGGATTAAAATGGTTTAAAATTGGCCGGGCCTGGTATTGGTCGGGCAGATGAACCCGCAGGAAAAGAAAGATAGGTATCGACTTTCCTTCGCCAGTATGACCTGGATCAGGTTCCAGGGGTCGAAACAGTGATGTTGTTTCCTCTCAGCCGGCTCCCGGCTCCCCCAGTCCGCCACCGCAATCTGCACGGTTATATTGATTATGTATATACAGCCGGCCGGATTTTGTCAACAGGGATGTCAGGACCGGATTTATGCGTTTATGCTGGAAGCTTTTTTGACGGCATACAGCTGGGAGACGAGCATCCCGGCCAGCATCAATACACATCCGAAAATGGCCCGTCCCGACAGGATCTCATGTAATATGATCCAGCCGCCGATGGCTGCCACCACTGATTCCAGGCACAGGATAATGGCGGCATGGGAGGCCGGGCTGTTTTTCTGGCCGTAGATCTGCAGCGAATAGGCCACCCCCACGGAAAACACCCCGCCATAGACCAATGGGATGGTGATCTTTAGTATATCAGCCAGCACAAAGGTTTCAAACACCGCAGCCACACCAAGGCTGAGAACCGAGCAGACCACACACTGGACCAGAGACAGGGCAGCCGTGCTGAACCGGTTGCAGAACCGTTCAATGATGATAAGGTGAAAGGCAAAACAGATGGCGGAAAAAAACACCAGCATGTCCCCGAAATTGATATTCATGTCCCGGTTGACGCTGAGCAGGTACATGCCGATGCTGGCCAGAAAAGCCCCTGCCCAGGTGCCGGCCCCGGTCCTGGTATGCCGCAGAAAAAGGCCGATAATCGGCACCATCACCACATAGAGCCCGGTGATGAATCCGGCTTTGCCGGCCGTTGTGTACACAAGGCCCACCTGCTGAAAAGAGATGCCGGCAAACAGAAAAACGCCCGACACCATGCCGGATTTAATCAGATCCCCGTCACTGCCGGTATAGGTGTTTTTTCTGGATATCCACACAAACGGTATCAGAGACAGGCTGCCCAGAACAAACCGCAGCCCGTTGAAAGTAAACGGGCCCACATGCTCCATTCCCACCCGCTGGGCCACAAAAGCCAGTCCCCAGATGGAGGCTGTCAGCAGTAAAACAAGATCTGATTTCAGGGTGTCTGATTTCATGGGATACAATCCAGCAAAAAACAGCGTTCATCTTTCAAAAAGATATATCTTTATCATTGCACCGTAAAATTTGAAAGCCCAATTTTTATTGCCGCGGCAGCGTGAAAAGATCTTGGATGTTTCCAGAAATGGTTTTTGGCATATATCAGGATGTCCAGGTGGGCATCCATTTTTTTCTATCCTTGCGTTTCCTGGCAATTGCCGTATAAAGTACCTTCTGCATTAAACAAAAAAATTATTTTGCAAATGCGGTTCTGTGTATTATTCTTTGCACCCATAGCAAATATGTTTTTTACGTGTCAAGGAGATAAAACAATGGCCCTGATCATTGCAGCGGTCTGTATCACCGCCGGGATCGGTATTTTCATGGTGATGAAAAAAAAGAAACGCACAACAGACACAGACACGGCACCCAAGCCGCCGCCGCAGCCTGAAACCTCTCCTGAAGCCGAATACAAAGCCATAGTGGACAGGCTGCTTGCTCTCAATATTCTGATGAGAAAAGATCCTGCAATGAAAGATGCGATGGTGACGGAAATTGAAGCCATCATTGATGATCTCATGGTCGTTACCCCTTCCATGATGGAGCGGTACCCATCCGAGACCCTGACCTATGAAATTAAAAAAATCGGGCGTCAGCACCTGTACCGGACGGTCAAGGAGTATCTTGACCTGTCAGAGGAAAGCCGGGAACACCAGTATGACATGTTCAAAAAAACCATACAGAGCCTGCACCAGGTATCTGACCGGTCCCGGGATATTGTGGAAAAAAATGAAACCGCTGAATTCAAGACCATGGCCAATTTTCTGGCAGGCAAATTTGCTTAGAACCGCCATGCAGCCGTAATAAGATAACGCCTTTTAAGGAGGATCACATGAATGATATGGCGCAGGACCTTCACCGTGTTGCCGATCAGGCAAAGGCCCCGGTACTGTCCCAGGTGACTGAAGTTTCGGGCCAGGGTGCCCTGACCCCGGTGCAGGCCCCGGCTGATCTGGTAGCGGTGCAGCCCCGGCACCTGACTGCCGAAGATATCCAGGCCATCAAAGCACAAGCCGCAGCCTTTGTGGAAAGGGTAAAGGCGGAACCGTCCGACTGGCAGCTGGGCAATTTTGTGTTCAGCCTGGGCCAGGAGATCATGGACCAGACCCAGGCCCAGGTCAGCCTGTATGACCGGAAAATGGGCAAAGTGCTTTCCAATGTGGCTGCAGATGATTCCTCTCCTGTGGGGAAAAATATTTTGGCCATTAAAATGGAACTGGACAAGGTCAATCCTACAGTGGTGGCAAATACAGAAATTTCTTTTCAGAAAAAAATGATGGGGCTGTTCACCAAAACAGTGAACCGGCTGCCAAAAGGAGATGAAGTCCTCAAGATTATTGCTGAAAGACGGGAAACCGTTAATTCCACCATAGACGGTATCCGGGATCATCTGCGCAATGAAGCCGACCAGGTGGCATATGATGCAGCAGAACTGGCCACCATCTGTGATGCATTAAAGGAAATCCAGCCCAAACTTCAGGAACAGATCTTTCTGGGGCAGCTCATCTGGCAGAAACTCATGGACCATATCAAGACGGTGACAGATGCAAGAGTCAAAGAGGCTTTGACCACTCTGACCAGTGACCTTGCCATGGCAGTGGTGGATCTGCAGACCATTGACAATTCAAACCTGCAGACCCGGTTCGGCGGAGAGATGATGGTGAGAAACTCCCACCTGGTAAAGCGTCTGGTCCAGCGGACAGACATGATTTTGTCCACAGCCGTTAAAAATGCCCTGGCTGTCCGGGTGGCGGCAGAGCAGCAGATGGAAACCCTCCAGCATCTGGACATGGTGCAGAAGGCTGCTGCGGAAACCATGAAGGACACCGCCCGGGTCATCGGCAATGCCGCTGTCAAGGGTGCACAGATGAGCCAGGGCATGACCGTCAATATCGAGGCCCTTGAAGAGGCCTGCCAGACCTATGAAAAAGCGTTTGAAACCTATGCCCTGATTTCACAGGAAACCATCAATATTGCATCCCAGAGTTCCACCGCGCTTGGTCAGATGAATGACCGGTTCCGGTCCAGAACCGATGCATTAACCGCCAGACGGCAGGACAACTAATGCCTGGCACAACCTTATCGGAGGCAGTGTATGCTTGATGCGGCCGCACACAAATCATTCCAGGAAAGATTTGCCACCATACGGACCTTAAAAAAATCCTGTCTTGTTCCCCCAAAGGATGCCCTGGCCCTTTCCATCAGGGATGCGGGACCTCACTGGTTTTTTGACTATATGGGCAGCACGTTTTTTGTCAAAGACCTGGCCCGGTATGAAGAAACATCCGACGATTTCAAAAACAAGACCGGGGACAGCATTTACGAACTCACCTGTCTCAATCTTGACACAGGCAGAACCGTCAATTTTGAGTGGGAATATGATGATGCGCTGGAAGTTGCCATGACCCTTGACCGCCTGTCGTTTCGAGATCTGACAGATGATGCCGGTGCACCCGTGGACGGCGATGACCTGGACCAGATTGCCGATGACAGTGATGCGATCCTGCTCAACAATGAAAAATTCTGGTATGAAGACGACTGGGCCGCACTCTATTACCGGGGAGAAAAGGCGGAAAAGGTATATATGTATGAATTTGAAAATGAAGACCATACCCGGTTCATCACCATTGAGGAATGGTCTGGTTCCGGCCGGGAAGAATACCGGATATACACCTCATGTCCGGTGGAACCGGATCAGATACAGATCATTGCCAGAGGAGAGAGCTGAATGACGGCGGTCTGTCACACAAACCGGTTTTGGCGCCATCCTGCTGCCGCACTGGTTTTTCTGGGAATCATCATTCTGGTGTCAGGCTGTGGGCCGGGGCTTCCCAAAGACCTGAAAAATAAGGCCAAAGCAGTTCCTGATACCATTGAAACCTATGGGACCCGGGTGGAGAAAAACAAAGAAAGGTATAAGGCGCTTGCCGGATCACAGCAATTCAAAGCCTTTGAAATCTATGCATCCCGGGAAGACTGGCCAGGGTATTTCACACAGGCCGAAGCGGCCCTGGCCAGGGCAAAAACCCTGTTTGACAAAGAGCTTGCCCCGCTGGTCAAACAGAACCGGCCGGAAGGTGCCCCTAAGGTCAGACAGCAGATGGACCGTATCCAAATGATCCTTGCGGATGCACAAAAGCTGTCGGCATTGCCTGTGCAGCGGTATTCTCTGATCAAAGAAAGCATGGAAAATGCGCACACCCTTGCGCAGCAGGCCGCAGCCGATGCAAAAGCAGTCAGCCGCATAAAGGACCGCCTGCAGACAGATACCCTGGCCAAAACCCTGGCTGATTTTCCAGACCTTGCCCCTGATATCAACGCCCGGTTTGCCCCGGTGGCAGCGCTGGCACAGCAGTCCGCAGTGCACTTGAACACCGCTGCCGGAGAATATGAACGCCATACAGCCGGTTCCGGGGCCGACTATGCCGCTTTTGCAGACAGTGTCGCAGCCCTGGCTGCAGACCATGACAGGGCCAAAACCCTTGAAACAGCATTTAAAAAGGAAACCCGGGAGCTGTACACCAGCTACACAAAAATCCTCAAGGATATGAAAGAAACCTATTTTGTGACCGTCAAACGGGAGTCCTGGAATGAAAATTCCGATTACTATGATCCCCGGCACGCGGTTTTTGAACGCCAGGTAAGCCCTGAGACCTATGGTATGCTGACCGCGGAGGATCTTGATACCATTGCCGCCATAACCCCGGGATTCACCGGGTCACGGCTGTCCACCAGTATCAGTGACAGCATATGGAAGGAACTGGCCGTCAACCCCACGGCACAGTGGCCGGGCAGGGGCCACAATGCCGCTTCCTTCTGGGTGGAAGATGCAAAAGAGGTCTATCATCACAAATATATTCTGGAAACAAACGGGGAAACAAAGGAAACAGACTGGGAACAGGTGGATGAAAATGTGTATTTTGCCAACCTGGAGTATCTGGGCATGGCCATTTTATCCAAACCCTACGGGGTATTTGAAAAAGACCGGATCACCGAGGCAGCCCCGCCGGGAATGGCGTATGTGGGCAATCCCAGGTATGGAAAATGGCAGGAAGACAGCAGCGGTGACCGTTTCTGGTCCTGGTATGGAAAGTATGCTTTTTTCTCTTCTCTTTTCTTTTTTCCGCCATCCTATTATTCCTACAATTCCTGGCATGGCTGGAACAGCAGTTACCGTAACAGACAGCCCTATTTCGGCAAAACGTCTGACGGGTTCCAGAAATACGGGACGTCCGGCACGGTTGTGAAAAAATCACCCACATTTCAGAACACCAACTTTGCAAAAAGCGGCGGTTTCAAATCCCAGACCGCTTCAGTCAGGGGCGCGGGCAGTGGTTTGCGCGGCGGCGGACCCAAAAGCAAAGGCAAATAACAGTTTCAAGGAGGAAGCAATGAATGCAGTTGTCACGCTCACCGGTCTGGGGCAGGGAATCATATATGTTATGGTGGGGATATTGTTTATCTGGCTTGCCAAACGCCTGGATGACTGGCGGACAAAAGAGTTTGATGATGATGTGCACATAGATGACGGCAACCTGGCGGTTGGCCTGCGCCGGACCGGGCTCTATCTGGGGATTGCCATTGCCCTTTCCGGTGCCATGACCGGGGTTTCCAGAGGATTTTTCCTGGATGTGATTCAGCTGCTGATCGACGGGCTGGTCATTACGGGACTGCTGTTTTCAACACGGTTTATCAATGATTTCATCATGCTTGGCAATATCAGCAATGATGAAGAATGCATAAAGGTTTTTACTCTGCCTGACGGCCGGAAAATTACCGGCAACACCGCCGTGGGCATGGTGGAGGCAGGCATGTACATTGCCACGGGATTCATCCTCAACGGGTCCATCTCCGGGTCTGGCGGCACTTTTTTACAGGGTATTGTTTCCGCCATTGTCTTTTTTGTGCTGGGCCAGCTGGCCCTGCTGGTTTTTGGCCTGCTGTATGAGATGCTGACCCCGTTTAATGTGCGAAATGAGATAAAACGCAATAATCTGGCCGCCGGCATCGGACTTGGCGGTATTCTCATCGCTCTGGGCATCATTCTCATGGCAAGCATTGCAGGACCTTTTACCGGCTGGGGCACGGATTTGATCAGTTTCGGCATATACGCGGTTTACGGCATTGCCATGCTGCTGATCTTCAGGCTGGTCATTGAACGACTCCTGCTGCCCACCACCAATCTTGCCGCGGAAATTACCGAGGACCGGAATACAGCGGCCCTTATCGTTGCACAAAGTGCGTTAAATGCCGTGGCTGTGATCATTGCTTTTTCCATGTGATGCGGTATGAGGTACTCCCGGCCCAACCCTGCTTCGATTTTGTTATGCGCCTGCATGTTTGCTTCCGGGGCCTGCGGCATTATCCTTGAGTATATCCAGGCAAGCCTTGCCTCCATGATCCTTGGCAATTCCTTTGAGCAATGGGCCATGGTCATCGGACTCATGCTCTTCTGGATGGGTATCGGCAGCCTGATTCAGGCCCAGGTGCCCAAAAAAAATCTGATAACCGCTTTTATCGGTATTGAGATCGGCCTGGCCCTGGTCGGGGGATTTTCTCCTACCCTGACCTATATAGCATACGGCTATACCGCCCATTACAGCCTGGTTCTCTATTTTTTCGTCAGTTTCATCGGCATCATGATCGGCCTTGAGATTCCTGTGATCATAAGGATCAACAATGATTTCAGCAAAGAGCTGTCCACCAATCTGGGAAATATCCTGAGTGCGGATTACCTGGGCAGCCTGGCAGGGTCATTTGTATATGTGTTTTTTATTTTACGGTTTCTGCCCATCACCGAAGCCGCCTTTATGACCGCCGGTGTCAATTTTGGTCTGGCTTTGATCACCTTTATTTATTTCACCCGGAAAAATCTGATAAAAAAAGGGGTGTTCCTGCCGGTGGCCATGTTTATCACCTGCTGTGCAGTGGGGTTTGGATACGCGAACAACAGGGAATGGAATCTGAAAATTGAGCAGCCCCTGTATGATGATCCTGTGGTGCTGAGCCGGACCACCCAGTACCAGCACATTGTCATCACCCATTACAAACCCTTTGATGAGGTCCGGCTGTTTTTAAACGGGAACCTGCAGTTCTGCAGCACAGATGAAGCCCGGTACCATGAACCCATGGTGCATCCGGTCATGAACCTTGTACCGGTCAGGTCCCGGGTGCTGATCCTGGGGGGCGGTGACGGCTGTGCCCTGCGGGAGGTGTTGAAATACCCTGATGTAAAGGAGGTGATGCTGGTGGACCTGGATCCCGGTATGACCCGCCTGGCCGCGACCCATCCCCTGCTGACCCGGATCAATCAGGATGCGTTTGCAGATGCCCGGCTTGTGACCATTTCCGGCACCGGCATCACACCGGGAACAGACAGACAGCTGTATATGGCGGAAAAAGAGACCCAGCGGCCGGATGCACCGTCTGCCGCCCGGAAACTGGCGGATGTAAAGGTGATGAATGTGGATGCAGATATATTTTTAAGCCGGGTAAAGGGTTTCTGGGATGTCATCATCATTGATCTGCCTGATCCGTCCACACCGGAACTGACCAAACTGTATGCCACCTCTTTTTATAAAAAAGTGAAGCAGCACCTGTCTGTTCACGGTATCATGGTGGCCCAGGCCACCTCTCCTTATCTGGCAAAAGAAAGTTTTCTGTGCATCGGCAGAACCATCAAAAGTGCAGGGTTTTCCATTCTGCCCTTTCATGAGAATGTACCCAGTTTCGGTGACTGGGGGTGGTTTCTGGCCTGGCATCCCAACCTGAAAAAAGAGAAAATATTTCAAGGGATCGCATCACTGGACATCGACGTTCCCACAAGATTCATCACCCCTGAGGTCTTTAAAAGCGAGCTGGTTTTCGGAAAAAACGCCCTGCATACGGAGAGCCGCCAGGTCAATACCCTGCTTCATCCTGCCCTGCTGGGTATCTATGCCCATGAATCCTGGCTTCTGGAATGAAAGGCCCCCACGACTGCAGATGAATCCACAGGATCGGATACCAGCAACTGCCATGGATCAGGTGCCAAGGATTGTTATTTATTGCAACTTCTGTTATTAATATATTAACTTTTAACCTTGTAAAATAAGGAACATGTGAATGACATTGAAAAAAAATCTTTTGGCAATGATCCTGGCGGCAGCCATTACGGCATTGCCGGCAGCTGTATGGGCAGATGACGACAAAGCAGAACCGGAACTGCATAAAGCCGGTGTGGATGACAGAATCAGCTACGCCATCGGATACGATCTCACTGACCGCTTAAAGGGTGGTTTTACTATCAACCCGGAGCTTTTCCTGAAGGGGATGAAAGACAATCTGGCAGGGGAACTTTCCATGACACCCGAGAAAATGCAGGAAACCCTGGCGGAATTCCAGGCCATGGCCCAGCAGAAGCAGATGGAAGCACAAAGCAAAAAAGCTGCGGCAAACAAGGCTGCCGGCGAAGCCTTTCTGGAGGAAAACAAAACCAAAGAAGGGGTGAAAACCCTTGCCTCAGGACTTCAGTACAAGGTGATCACACCGGGTACAGGGGAGTCTCCGGATCTCACCGACAAGGTGAAATGCCATTACCGGGGATCCCTGCTCAACGGCAGGGAATTTGATTCCTCCTACCAGCGTAACGAACCGGCAGTATTTCCGGTCAACGGTGTGATCAAAGGCTGGACAGAGGCGCTGCAGCTGATGAAGGAGGGCGCCAAATGGATGCTGTATGTACCTGCTGACCTGGCATATGGTGATCAGGGTGCCGGCAATGTCATTGAACCGGGGTCGACCCTGATTTTTGAGGTGGAACTGCTGGAAATTCAGGACACCTGATACCGGCAGAAAATAACAAAAAAACCATGACCATTGAAAATTTAGACCGGATTTTTGCACCCGGCTCTGTGGCCGTGATCGGCGCCAGTGACCGGTCCGGCAGCGTAGGGGCCGCAGTGATGCAGAATCTGCTGTCCAGGGGATTTACCGGGGATATTCATCCGGTAAATCCCGGACATGCATCAGTGATGGGCATCAGGGCCTGTGCAGATGCTGCAGACCTGCCGCAGAACGTGGATCTGGCTGTGGTGGCCGTGCCCATCAAAAAGGTGCCGGATGTTCTGGAAACCTGTGCCCGTAAAAATGTGGGCGGGGCTGTGGTGGTTTCTGCCGGAAAAATGGGGCCGGCTGCCGGAGAAAACACGATATACCAGCGCATCAGATCCATAGCCCGCAACACCGGGATGCGGGTGGTGGGGCCGGATTCCGTGGGGATCATCCACACCGGCACCGGTCTGAACGCCAGCTTCATGCACCAGACACCTTTGCCCGGGCGCATGGCGTTTTTGTCCCAGAGCGGGGCCGTGTGCACCTCGGTGCTGGATCTGGCGGTCCGGGAAAACGTGGGGTTCAGCCATTTTGTGAGCCTGGGGTCCAAGCTGGATGTGGATTTTTCCGACATGCTGGATTATCTGGGATCGCTTCCTGAGGTGGACTCCATTATCATGTATGTGGAGTCCCTGACCCGGATGCGCAGATTCATGAGCGCGGCCCGGGCCGTGTCCCGGGTCAAGCCCATCATTGCCCTCAAATCCGGCCGGTCCGGAAAAAGTGCTGACCCCGGCGAACTTGACCAGGATGCCATATATGATGCTGCTTTCAAACGGGCTGGTATTCTGCGGGTCAATGAATTTGAAACCCTGTTTGACTGTGCCGAGTTCCTGGCCAAGCAGCAGCGGCCCAGAGGACCCCGGCTGGCCATTGTGTCCAATGCCAGAGGGATCGGGGACATGGCAAAGGATGCCCTGGCCGGCCACAGCCTGGCCCCGGCAGCACTGGACCCGGCCACCGTCAAAAAACTGGATGCCCTGCTTTCAGACAGCTGGAGCCGCACCAATCCCATTGCGCTGATCCATGCCGCCACCCCGCACCAGTATGTCCAGGTGGTGAAAACCTGTGTACAGGCGCCGGAAATAGACGGCCTGCTTCTGCTCAGTTCTCCTGTGGGAACCTATGACTGCACTGCCATTGCAAAGCCTCTGGTGGATCTGTTGAAAACCACGCCTTTCCCGGTGTTCACCGCATGGCTGGGAGGCATGACCATCGATGCCTCCCGGGAGATTTTCAACCAAAACGGCATCATCACCTATGATTCTCCGGAACGCGCGGTGCGGGCCTTTGTTCATTTATACCAGTACGGCCGGAACATGGAGCTGCTCCAGGAGATTCCCTATACAACAGACAGGCGGCTTGATATCGACCGTGATGCTGCTGCCCGGATCATCGATGATGCCCTGGATGCAGAAGAAACTGAGTTGTCTTCCAGAAATGCAAAAGCCCTGGCAGCTGCTTATGGTATCCAAATAAAATCACCGCCGCCAGGCGCTGCCACGGCCTATGATCTGGATCTGTCTGCCAGAAATACCGGGTTGTTCGGGCCGGTGATCCGGTTCGGCATCGGGGGGATCATGACCGAGGTGTTGCCTGACATGGCTGTGGCCCTGCCGCCTTTGAACCGGCTTCTGGCCAGGCGCACCATAACCGCAACAAAAATTTTCCGGCTGCTGGACGGCCGGAACAGGGTGCCCGGGGTGGATCTGGGGCTGCTTGAGGAGACCATGATTCTGGTGAGCCGTATGGTGACAGATTTTCCGGCAGTGCTTGACCTGGCCCTCAACCCCATCCAGGTGAGCGGCGGCCGGGTGTATTTTTCTCGGATCACGGTTAAAACAGCACCTCCTGCAGTGTGTGCCCCGGCCCATTTGATCATCAGCCCCTATCCCTGGTGGCAGGAATCGGAATTTATCACCCGGGACCGGGAACGGATCTTTATGCGCCCTGTGCGGCCCGGCGATGCCCAGCAGATGATCGACCTGTTTTACGACCTGTCCCCGGAAACCATTTTCATGCGGTTTTTTTCTCCGTTGAAGCGGATTTCCCGGTCCATGCTGGTGAAGCTGAGCCAGATCGATTATGACCGGGAAATCGCTTTGTGCGCCTTTGCCGGAGAAGGGGACGGCCGCAGGCTTATCGGTGTGGCCAGAATCATTTTCCTGCCGGACGGAAAAACCGGTGAGTTCGCCGTGGTGGTGGCTGATGCGTGGCACGGCAAAGGCATTGGCGCAGCGCTGCTGAAACAGGCGTTGACCAGTGCGAAAAAATACGGATTGTCCGTTGTCACCGGACTGGTCATGACAAACAATGCCGCCATGCTGGCCATGGGGCAGAAAATCGGATTTTTTGTGGCCCGGGATCCGGAGTCAGCAGAATACCGGCTCACCATGGAACTTTCAGAGCTGAAAACCAACTGAATATGGACATGATGTACCTATATATCTTTCCTGCTGCAGGGGTTTGTACAGCAGTGCAGGAGGCAGGGTGAAACCCAAACAGACATGGCTGATCAGTGCGGTGCTGCTGGCCCTGTTCCTGGGGGCCCTGGATGCCCTGATCATGTCGGCGGCCATGCCCACCATTATTGCCGAACTGTCCGGGCTGCATCTGTATGCCTGGGTGTATTCTGCCTATTTTCTGTCCCGGGCCGTGGCCCTGCCCATTTTCGGCAAACTGTCCGACCTGTTTGCCGTGAAAAAGCTGTTCATCATCAGTGTGACCCTGTTCATTCTGGCATCTCTGGCAGCAGGGGCAGCCCCGTCCATGGGATTTCTGGTGGCAGCCCGGGTGTTCCAGGGCATGGGATCGGGCGGAATCTTCGCCCTGGTATATGTGGTGCTCACCGAAGCCGCCCCCCGGGACCAGCGGGGCAAAACCCTGTCTCTGGCTTCTTCCATCTGGGGGATCTCCTCGGTCATAGGACCCACCCTGGGGGGTTTTATTGTCAGTTTTTTCTCCTGGCGGTGGATATTTTTTATCAACCTGCCCCTGGGGCTGCTGTCTCTGGCCGGCATATTTTTCTTTTTACACGAATTCCGGGAAAAAAAGACAGAGGTCTCTCTGGACTGGCCCGGCCTGGTGTCCCTTACCGGATTTTTGTTGTCAGTGCTGACCCTGGTGATGACCGCCGGCAGAACCATTGCCTGGATTTCCGGGCCTGCTTTTTTGCTGCTTTTGGGCGCAGTGCTGTTTGGGGCCTGGTTTGTCAGATCTGAGTTTGCGGCCCGGGATCCCATTCTGGACCTGCGCTTTTTCAGGCACAGGGGATTTGCCGTGGGTAACCTGGCCGGTTTCTGCGCCAGTTTTTCCATGTTCGCCCTGTTCGGATATGCACCGCTGTTTCTTCAGGGGGCCCTGGGCCAGACCCCGGTTCAGGTGGGCATGGCCATGCTGTCTTTGAGCCTGGGCTGGTCCCTGGGATCATTGATACTGGGACGGATCATCCTCCACCGCACCACCCAGAAAACCGCGGCCCTGGCAGGGGGTATTCTGCTGGCAGCGGGTACCGGCATGACCCTGGGATTTTCCACCGCCACCACCATGGTGCACAGCTTTCTGGTCTTTCAGGTGGTGGGGTTCGGCATGGGGTTTGTCACCTTGTCCACCCTGCTCATCGTCCAGGACAGCCTGGGGACAAAGGACCTGGGGGTGGCCACCTCTTCCAACCAGTTTGCCCGGACCCTTGGCGGAACCCTGGGAGTGGGGGTATGCGGCGGCCTGGTCACCTCCCGGCTGCTGAACCGGCTGGAAACCGTAAATGTATCCATGCCGGAAGAGTTGATGATCCAGCTCAAACAAAGCACGGAAAATCTTTTCCGGCCGGAATTTCAGGCCCTGATACCGGAGGCGGCCAGGGCTACCCTTAAAACAGCCGTGGCCCAGGGGGTCTGGACCACCTTTGTCCTGGTGTTTATTGTTTCGCTTGTCTGCCTGGCCCTGACCCTGTGCCTGCCCGGTCAGGACGGCGGATAAACCACTGTCTGACAGCGGCCATGCCCTGCCGGGTAAAACAAATTATGAAATTTTCCTGCCGGTCATGATATAATCCAATAGTTCCAGGTTTGTTTCATATGAATCCGACACATAAAAGGAGATCAATATGGGAAAAATGATAAAGGAAAATGATGACAAGGGACGGTTGCATATCGACACACCCCTTATGGGAGAATCTTTGGTCAGCAAAGCATTTTTGAAAAAGACCGAATCTCAGGAATATTTTCGGATGCACCCGGATATCAATGTGTTGAAAATCGGCGGACAGAGCATCATGGACAGAGGGGCCAAAGCCATTCTGCCCATTGTGGATGAGCTGGTCAAACTCAAGGATGAGCATGTCATTCTGCTGATGACAGGGGGCGGCACCCGGGCCAGACACGTATACAGCATCGGGGTGGATCTGGGGATGCCCACAGGGGTTCTGTCCAAACTCGGGGATAAGGTTTCCTGGCAGAATGCGGAAATGCTGTCCGTGCTGCTGGCCAAGCACGGCGGGGTCAAAATCGGTCATGGCGACAACCTGGAACAGCTCACCATGTTCTGCAGACAGGGCTATCTGCCCATCACCACCGGTATTCCTCCCTATGGATTCTTTGAACACCCGGCCCAGTTCGGCTCCATCCCTCCCCACCGCACCGACTGCGGGGCGTTTCTTCTGGCTGAAAATATCGGTGCGAAGTCCCTGATTTATCTGAAAGATGAAAAAGGGTTGTTTGAAAATGATCCCAAAAAAAACAGGGACAGCGATAAAAAACTGAAATTTTATGACAGAATTTCCGTGGATGAACTGCTTGCCCTGGATCTGGACGATCTGATCATTGAACGCCCGATATTACAGATGCTCAAAAATGCCAAGTGTCTGAAGGAACTCCAGATCATCGATGCGCTCAATCATCCGGAACTGATCCGGGATGCGCTGGAGGGCAGGCATGTAGGAACCATTATACACAAATGATTGACAGTTGTCCGGCATGGCCGCTCCGGTGACGGAGCCATACCGGACAACTGACATGTCCCGGGCGGATCATCAGGATTGTTGTCCGGATCCATCCCTGCTGCCGGAGCCGTGAACCGGCAGGTACACCACCTCTGCGCCGGACGCTTTTGCAATCATGTCCAGTTCCACTTTTCTGACATGCCTGGCATAGAGTTTAAGGTCATTTCCGCTGACACCCACGACCCTGAGTCTTGGCTTTTTTTCCCCTTTCTCGATTTTCCGCCTTTCTCTGACAAATATTTTAGCCATTGGTCCCTCCTTTTCTTGCGTGTGCACGGGTAAATACTGTATATATCACAGAGACACATACTATAATTACATATATATCCTTAGAGGATATATGTCAATAGGAGAACATATGAGAAATCAAAATATAGACAAGCCCGGCTCCGGCAGACAGGAAAGATATCTCCAGGCATCCATCCTTCTGGGCCTGAACACCAAACCCTCTTATGGATATGAATTGATCAGCCACATCCAGTCCTACGGGTTCATTGACGGAGATGCCCCGCCGGGGATGGTTTACAGGCATCTGCGCCAGATGGAGGATGACAACCTGGTGAAGTCTGAATGGGAAACCAAAGAGACCGGGGCTGCCAAAAGAATTTACACCATCACCGAAGAGGGAAAAGAGGTCCTGTCCATCTGGATAGACTACATGGCGGCCAAAGCCGGAAAATTACACAATTTTATAGAAATGTACCGGAATGCCGACGGGGAGTAGTGCCTCACTTATCAGTTTCTGTCAAAAAAAATAAGAAAATGAAGAGCGGGGCGGCATCTGGGTTGCGGGTTTGCGCGTTAGAAGGCAGCGGCCCGCATTGACATCTATTCTGCCACTGGGGGGATCTGGATTGTCATGCAGGTGGATAGACCATTTTTCCGGTCATGGACAGGTCATACCCGCCGTATTTTTCTGCGGTTTCCTGGATCACCTTTCCTTTCAGCAGGGACAGAAACAGCTGGATGCCCTGGTCAAAGAACCGCTCTTTGGTGATCAGCAGATCAAAGCGTTCCCAGCTTACCGGGATGAAATCCAGGCCCAGGATGTTGGCTACCGGCCGGATGGCAGGCCCGGCATCAGCCCGGTGATTGAGAATTTCCAGGCCCACATCCATGTGCCGGGACAGGGTGGTATCATATCCGTTGATGGTCTGCCCGTCAATGCCCCGGGTTTCCAGCATTTTATCGAACAGTTTCCGTGTGCCGGTACCCATCTGCCGGTTGACGATTGTGATCTCAGGGCTGCACAGGTCTTTCACCGATTCAATTTTTTTAGGGTTTCCTTTCTGGACAACAATTCCCTGTTCCCGCTGGCAGAAATTGACCACCGCCGGCATCTGATCCATTTCATCCTTTAGAAAGGGGAAATTATATTCGTCATTGTCTCCCACAAGGTGGCTTGATGCAATGTGGCACAGGTTCTGTTTAAGGGCTTTCAATCCCCCCAGGGAGCCGGCCATGCCGAACAGCGCCATGTGGTGCTCATGCTTGACATTAAAGGTGGCGATCAGCCTGTCCAGCAGCAGGTCATTGCTGCCGGCAATGAGGACAAGCCCGTGGTAGGGGGGCAGCTGGGCGGTCTGGGGATAGTTCTCCGTGCCTGCTTCCACCCACTGGCGCACAAGGTTGATGGGAAACAGCCATTTTCCGGTGATCTTGGTGGCAGGCAGACCCTTTTCCGATATCAGGGAGTATACCATTTTTTCATTGATATTTAAAAATTTTGCAATCTCCCTGGTTGTATAGAGTTCTCCCATTTTCACTCCCCTTTGTTCAAAAAAACGGTGTTATTGTATGTGCAGCCGCATGCTTTTTGTTTTGCGGTTCATCCATCATGCTGTCATGGAGGACAATAAGTGCATCATATAAGGGTGTTAATTTTTTGTAAAGGATCTTGTGGGGAATAAAAATACCACCCTGTGTAATGCATTACCGGAAAAAGCCATTGTTATGTCCGGTGGTTTTGCCCAGTGAGACAAATACCAGCAGCCCGGCCATGGCTGCCGCAAAAATGCCGTGCAGCATGAGCATCAGAAATTGAAAACCCGTATGGCCGGGAAGTCCGGTCCATAACAGGATGCCGGTGACAGCAGTACCGGCACCGCAGGCCTGCAGACCGGCAGACAAAAGACCGGGCCGGACCCGGGTATGAACCAGAAAGAAATATCCGCCTGCCGCTGCCAGCATCAGCAGCATTCCCGGCCATGACGGCATCTGGGAAACCGTTTTCTGCCAGGAGGCGAACAAACCGGTATGCATCAGTATCATTCCATGGGCTGCAGTAAAGAAGAGGACCACACAGATACACCAAAAAAGAATTTTTGATTGTGCCGTCCCCTGTCCGATCCTGTGGGGATGCCTGAAAAACAGAGCACCTGCACCTGCGGTGAGCATGAGGATCCCTGCCGCAAACAGCCAGGGAACAGCTGC
Organism: Desulfotignum sp.; assembly: GCA_035268565.1. Classification (GTDB taxonomy): domain Bacteria; phylum Desulfobacterota; class Desulfobacteria; order Desulfobacterales; family Desulfobacteraceae; genus Desulfotignum. The sequence continues at coordinate 18,923 of DATFKQ010000170.1, forward strand.
CAGAAACATGCTGAACAGGATGTTGAAGGTTTCAACGGATCCGGGCAGGCCCATGAACCGGGCCATGGAAACGGTGACCGGCCGGCCGTTGTCCCCGAAATAATCAATCACCACCCGGCCTGCGAACATATGGGCATCTGCTGCATGGCAGTCGGTGCAGCCCCCGCTGCCCAGGGCCTTGTCTGCCGGGGCCACATTGTGGCTGATGGAATAAAAGGAAATCCGGCTGACCCAGGTGGTGTCCTTCCGGATTTCCAGTTCGGCATGGCTTGCCTGCTCTCCGGTATTCCGGGCTGTGCCGGGATCCCCAATTGTGCCGGTGTTCGTGGTTTTAGCGGGCTGCGGCTTACGGCCGCCTGCCAGGGTGTATAGTTTACCGCCGGTGTGAAAAACCGGTGCCACCGTTGAAAAGCGCCGGTTGTCTGAAAGGGTGCGGGTCAGGGTCCGGAGCATCAGCACCATGTCCTCTTTCCGGTGAAAATCATAGGAAATTTCCCGGCCGCTCATCTGTTCTCTGCAAAGGTCATAGGCGGTTTCCACTTCGGACAGAAACAAAGGATAATAGATGCCGTCGGCATCCCGGTTGGTGAACAGGGTGTTAAGCATGGGATTCACCGGCGTGATCCGGGGGATGCCGTCCCTGTCTTTGTTCCGGATGATATAGGCGGGTTTCCAGGTTTTGTGGGTGCCGAACCGGCTGGTGTCTCCCTGTCCGTATTTGCCGAACACTCCGGTATTCAGGAACATGGCGCCGCCGGCGGTGCGGTGCAGTGCCGGAATGTGGCAGGCCTCGCAGGACAGTTTGTCCAGGTGGTCTTTGCGGATGGTGTCATGCCGCATCCTGGTGGCACCCATGTATCCTTCGGTGTGGCAGTCCCGGCAGGAGCGCATGGTGTTGTCCAGTTCCGGGGCCACCTGGTTGTCTGCGGCATTTCCCTTGGCAAAGTTGTGGGTGATATCGCCGGAATGGCAGTCGATGCAGGTCAGCCCGGCCAGGTGGTGGACATCCGGGTTCAAAGGATCGGCCCAGGAGTTGCCCCGTTTTCCCAGCTCGATGGATTCATGGCAGATCAGGCAGTTTTTCGCTGTCGGACGGAACACCATGTCCGGCAGGTAAAAGGTGCCGTCTTCATTGAACAACCGGCTGTTATAGACCACTTCGGGCAATTCTCCCTCACTGACCCGGCCGTGTACCTGCCCGATACCGGCGGCTGCCACGCCGGCCCATTTAAAGTTCAAATGCTTGATCTGGGTAATCCGTTTCTGGATATGGTACCGGCTGCCGTGGCAGAAAAAGCAGTCCGGCTCGATCACCCCGGTTTTGTCCCAGCGGCTCTGGTAATAATCCCCGTCCAGGGTGTCTGCCAGTTCCGGGTTTTTTGCCAGGCGGCGGTCGTACCGCTGCCCGTCCCGGTCAAACTCCAGCAGGCCCCCGCCGGCATGGCAGGCAGCGCATCCGGGTTTCTGGTATCCGCCTTTGGATTCCGGTACCC
>DATFKQ010000171.1:0-21546 GCA_035268565.1 Desulfotignum sp.
AAAAACATCCGGGAAATTTTGGGGGAAGACGATGCAAAATCGCTCCTGGAACATACCTGTAACACCATCAAAAAAGAAACCCTGCATTTGCCCGGTCCGGATTTTATCGACCGGGTACTGGTGCACACGGATCGTTCTTCCAGGGTTCTGCGGAATTTAAACACCGTGTTCAATCACGGCCGCCTCAGCGGCACCGGCCACCTGTCCATTCTGCCGGTGGATCAGGGCATCGAGCACTCGGGCGGCAGTGCCTTTGCACCGAATCCCATTTATTTCGATCCGGAGAACATCCTCACACTGGCAATGGAGGGGGGCTGCAATGCTGTTGCATCAACACTTGGCGTGCTGGGCGCGGTTTCGCGCAAATATGCCCATAAAATTCCGTTTCTGGTTAAATTGAATCACAACGAGCTGCTCACCTATCCCAACAAATACGATCAGCGCATGTTTGCTTCGGCAGAACAGGCATTTGACCTGGGCGCGGCTGCCGTCGGTGCCACCATTTATTTCGGCGCAGAAGAATCCATGCGCCAGGTGGAAGAGGTGACCGAAGCCTTTGCCCGGGCCCACGAGCTTGGGATGTTCACTGTTTTGTGGTGTTATCTGCGCAACAGTGAGTTTAAAAAAGGCGGCAGAGACTATCACACAGCTGCGGATTTGACCGGACAGGCCAATCACCTTGGTGTCACGATCCAGGCCGATCTGATCAAACAAAAAATGGCAACCACCAATGGCGGGTTCAAGGACATCAACTTTGGCAAAACCCATGATCTGGTCTATGAAGCACTCACCAGTGATCATCCCATTGACCTGGCGCGCTATCAGGTGGCTAATTGTTACATGGGACGTATCGGACTGATCAATTCCGGGGGATCCAGCGGAGAAAATGATTTACAGCAGGCTGTGCGCACGGCAGTCATCAATAAACGCGCCGGCGGCACCGGTCTGATTTCCGGCCGCAAAGCATTCCAAAAACCGATGGAAGACGGCATTGCACTGCTGCACGCCATCCAGGACGTGTATCTGGATGCAGACATCACTGTGGCCTGAATGTATTGACGACAGAAAAATGGTTTTTATCAAAAAATCCGGTATGAGTCAGACCCTGGTTTCCTGTCTCCTACCAATCAATGGGGAAATAATCCTTTAGAAATTTACCGCACCAGTGTTTTCCCGTGATGATCCCGTGGAAAAACGGGTCGCAGATTCTGGCTGCGCCGTCAACAATATCCAGCGGGGGTTGGAAATCATGCGTGTCCTGCTTTTGCTTTGCCAGGACCGCCGGATCCTCATCCGTTACCCACCCCGTATCCACGGCATTCATGTAAATGCCGTACCTGGCCAGGTCACTGGCTGCCGTATGGGTGAGCATGTTCAGGGAGGCCTTGGCCATGTTGGTATGGGGATGACGGCTGCCCTTCTTAAATCTCAGGAACTTGCCCTCCATTGCCGAGACATTCACAATATGTTTCTGACCTGTGTTGTCTTTTTTCATCAGCTCTGCCAGGCGGTTGCACAGCACAAAGGGCGCCACTGAGTTGACCAGCTGGATCTCGAGCATTTCTGATGTCTGAATTTCCCCCAGCCGCAACCGCCAGGAGTTGGTCTTCCGCAGATCCATCTGCTGGAGGTCTGCATCCAGTTTGCCTGCAGGGAACACTTCGGGCACATCAAGGGAATGGTCATAGGAGTAGGAAATCTGGGACAATTGTGCCGGCATGCGCAGCCCCACCCCCGGTGTTGATCCGTTCCAGGTCACGGACAGGGCCTTTTCCTTTCCGATTTTTTCCGACCGGCCGAACGCCAGTCGGGAGATGCATCTGCCATACTGCCCCAGAAGCATCCGGGCATTCTCAGGCAGCAGATCTTTATCCCCGGTCTCCTTCCCCATGAGATGGGCATAAAATCCAGGTGGCCGCCGGACGGTCTGGGCAGCATTATTGATCAGGATATCCAGCCGCTGATACGTATTCTTGATATAATCACAGAAAAGCTCCACACTCGGGGTATGCCTCAGATCCAGACCGTAAACCTGAAGCCGGTGTCCCCAGTCGGAAAAATCATTCTCTTTTGAAAACCGGAGGGCGGAATCCCTGGGAAACCGGGTCGTGGCAATCACCTTTGCCCCGGCCCTGAGCATCATCAGGCTGGCCTGGTATCCAATTTTAAGACGGGACCCTGTGATCAATGCCACCTGATCCTTCAGGGAAGCGGACTGAAAGCGTTTCTGATAGTTGAACTCTGCGCATTCCGGGCACATGGTATCGTAAAAGTGATGGACCTGTTTAAACTCTGCCTTGCATACATAGCAGTTCCGGGGAGATGCCAAGGTCTGCCCGGTCTCTTCCGTCACCGGGACAGGACCTGAAATCTTCAGCGGCGCGGTAAACACCGTGGCTTCCCTGGCCCTCCGGATACCGGTGGCAGCCCGCAACCGCTTTTCCTTTTCCACAACCGCCCGGAGCTTAAGCTGTTTTTTGTCTTTTTTCCGCTTTCGTATCTCTTCCGGACCGGGCCGGGCAATTCTCCCTGCCGCAGAAAGCAGGGCAACCCGGTCATTCTCTGATAATTTTGCCAGAAGTTCCGACCGTCCAACAATTTGCTCCAGCACTGGTATGCATTGCCGTATGGCCGTCAGCGTGTCCTGATCCTCATCAATTTCCATGGATTTCACTATATGTGTGCCCTGTCTTTCTATAATCAATATCTGTCATCAGGGTGGTCAAATGCCTGCGCCACCCTGATGTAAAAAAAAGAAGAAATTATTATGTATTTTTGCGGGTTTGTCAAATGGGGCGGGGCATGAAGCAGGGTTTCATGGCCTCTGAGAAATAGTGGTTTCGGGTTTATATGAACCCTTAACGCTCTCAAAATTTCTTGCATAATTGCGGTTTATAATGCATGTTGATTTGGATAATTACTAAAGCGGACGCGGCCTTGAATACGGTGATGCTCATTTATTGGCTTCAGCAATTTTAGGCACTATCGTCTCTGGACTTCTGATCGACCCTCCTTGAAGCTGCAATGGAATTGGGCATTTCATATTCAAGGAGGTAACCATGGGAAATAAGGACAAGCAGATGACAGAACTGGTGGATAAAAATTTTTTTGTGCAGTTGAATGAACAGGACCCGACAGAGGTTTGCCGCCGGGCATTGTGCACACATGATGAGGCGGCCGGAACCTATGCGGTTACTGTGTGGGGAAACCAGTATGCGGTTGATCCTGAAAAAGCAAAAGTCTTCTGCCTTGATCCGGTTCATGAACCGCTGCATCCCTATTTTGATCTTTTTGCGGTGCATTATCTGCTGGGTGCCCGGGAGACCCAGCCGGCCCGTCAGTGGATTTCTGAAAAAGATATTGCCGGAGGTGTCACCTTTTTCAGAGGCCCCCATGAGATTCCGGCACATATGATTGCCTCCCGGTTTGACGCAGATATCACCGGGTTCAAAAACCGGTGTGAACAATATGGCGGTACTGTGCTGGGTCTGGCTGACGCCGCCTTTGTATTTTCCATCACCCCCCGGATACCGGTGGCGGTACTGTACTGGCAGGGAGATGATGAATTTCCCACTGAGGTAAAACTGCTGTTTGACAAAACCATTGACCGCCACCTGGCATCAGATATCATTTATGCACTGGCAGTGGGGGTTTGTGACCGGCTGGCAAGATAAGGAAATTTTTTATGTTTGATTACACGGCAACATACACGGACCTCTATCAGATCACCATGTCTCAGGTCTATTTCCACGAAGGCCTGCAGGATGAGACAGCCATATTTGATTATTTCTTCAGAAAATTGCCCTTTGGGGGAGGATATGCCATATTTGCCGGTCTTGAAGATTTGATAGATACAATTGAAACCTTTCATTTTGATGAAAAAGATTTGAAATTTCTACAGGCCCAGGGAATGGATCAGGCGTTTCTGAATTATCTGAAAGATTTTCGCTTCCAGGGCAATATATATGCGTCCAGAGAGGGTGACCTGATTTTTCCCAACCGGCCCGTGTTGAGTGTGGAGGCCCCCATCATTGAAACCCAGCTGCTTGAAACCCTGATTCTCAATATACTCAACTATCAAACCCTGGTTGCCACCAAAGCAAGCCGGATGCGCCTTGCGGCCGGGGATCGCCAACTGGTGGATTTCGGGTTGCGGCGGGCACCGGGAACCGGTGGATATGCCGCTGCAAGGGCAGCTTTTATCGGGGGATTTGATGCCACCAGCAATGTCCGTGCAGGCCGCGATTACGGCATACCTGTCTCCGGGACCATGGCCCATTCTTTCATTCAAAGATATGACAATGAAATATCTGCATTCCGAAACTTTGCCAAAGTGCGGCCCCAGGACTGTGTGCTTCTTGTTGACACCTACAACACACTGAAAAGCGGTGTTCCCAATGCTGTAAAAGTGGGTAAAGAGATGGAGAAAAAAGGAAACCGGTTGAAAGGTATCCGCCTGGACAGTGGAGATCTTGCCTGGCTGGCCAAAGCGTCCCGTAAAATGCTTGATGATGCGGGATTAGATTATGTCAAGATTGCTGTTTCCAATCAACTGGATGAAAACGTGATCAAAAGCCTGCTGATGCAGGGCGCTCCCATTGATTTGTTCGGCGTCGGTACCAGCCTGGTAACCGGCCATCCTGACGCAGCGCTTGACGGGGTCTACAAACTTGCCCATGTGAAGGATGAGCCCCGCCTGAAACTGTCTGAAAACATAGAAAAAATCAACCTTCCAGGCAAAAAACAGGTGTACAGGCTTCTGCATTCCGACGGTGCATTCTATGGGGGAGAAGCTGTTGCCGCAGCAGATGAGGCAGACTTTGATACCATGCACCACCCCATTGATCCCCACAAATCCCGAACCCTGACCAGATTTGTTAAAAAACCGCTCCTGAAAAAAATTGTTGAAAACGGACAGCGGCTCACCGCACCCGGCAAACTGGATGAGATTGCAGCTTTCAGCCGCAGACAGCTGCAAAAACTGCCCGAAGAATTCAAAAGATTTGAAAATCCGCATATCTATAAAATCGGGTTGTCACCCTCATTAAAGGAAAATCGGGACCGGCTTGTCAGGCAGCACAAGCTTGGGTAGTAAGGATAAAAGCTGCCATAGTACCGGAGAAACCGGTCTCTGGGATCTCATCTGAAACAAAGCCTGCCCTGTTCAAAATTTCTTGCCCTGGCTTCGACAATGGGTAAAGCCATCGCGCAAACCGGTGTTGAAATTGCTTTACCGGGAATGCAACATCTGATATGGAATGGAACCAAGTCAGATGTTGCAAAAGGATTGGCTTATAAAGATACTGAAAAAAATTTTTTCACCCCGGTACCCTGAACTGGATTGGATTCAGGTGGGAATTACCACCAGGTGCAATGCCGCCTGTGTTTACTGCCCGCACGCCATATTTCGGGATTCCTGGAATGGCAGGGATCTTTCCCTGGAAACCTTCAAATATCTGGTGCCGGCTTTTTCCAAAACCAGCCTGATTTATCTCCAGGGTTGGGGAGAGCCTCTTTTACATCCGAACTTTTTTGAGATGCTGGAGGTGGTTAAAAAACAGGGATGTATGGCTGGTTTGACCTCCAACGCAAATTTGCTGACTGCGGGTATGCTTAGGAGACTGGTGGATGGGGGCCTGGATTTTCTGTCTTTGTCCACGGCCGGCATTGATGAAAAAAATGATATTATAAGAAAGGGAACCAGGTTAAAAAAAGTGCTCAAGGCCATAGAGGGGGTAAATCGGATCAAGTCGGTCGCAAGATCGTCCTCGCCAAAGGTTCATCTGGCCCATATGCTTCTCCGGTCTGGTCTTGGAGATCTTGAAGGGATGCCTGATTTTTTTAACGCGGCAGGGATTGATCAGATAGTGATCAGCGGACTTGCACTGGTCTTTACTGCTGAAATGAAAAAAGAAATGTACCTGGCTGATTCTGAGACAGGATTCCGGAATTTGAAAGAGAAACTTCTTGAAATGAAAAACAAAATTGACCAACCGGGAAAAATTTACTTCCACCTGTATAATCCGTACCAACGCCCTGGACAGTGTTCAGAAAATATCCAAAGGGCCACATACATGAATGTTAACGGATATGTAAAACCTTGTGTATGCACCGATTTTCAAGGATTCCATAAAAAAGCCGGGATGTACTTACAGGGAAAAACACATCCCCTGTCTGATCTGGAATTTGGCAACATCAGGGAAAAATCCCTCAGGGAAATCTGGCATGGAGAAGATTACAACAGTTTCAGGAAACATTTTTTCACTCCGGAGATCAACCAGCCCTGCGGGCACTGCGCAAAAAGGTTTATTGATGAATTGTAACGGCGAAATTCAACCATGCTGCAGGCGGGCCTGACAGCGTTGTGAATAGATGCGTTGACCTGAACAACATATAACAGGAGTGAGCAGTTTTGGCTTTATCCCTAAAAGAAAAATATGATGTGATTTATTCCCACGAAGAGCAGTTCGCCTACAGACTTGGCAAAGAGATAATAAAAAAGCCCGAAATTTCAGTGTGGATGATATTATTGCCTGTGCTTTTTGTGCACTATATGTATAAAGTCAACCAGTACAAAGCCGGAATAAAGTCTTTTGCCCAGGGCATACTTGACCCCAGAAAAAAGGCTTTGGGCAAGGCATATAATGATGTTTCAGCCGGAAAAAAAACAGCCCATGAAGTGAAAGATTATTTTCCGGACGTTGACCTCGGTGTTGAAAAACAGACAAAGCTTGCTGAAAAACAAGTGGCTGTAATCAGGGTGATGGAAAAGCATTATTTTAATTTACTTAAAAATCCCGGACAGAATTTTGAAGAACTTTTCAGGAAGGCCTACCCGACGCAGGGAGATTATCGACTTTATTTGAACAGAATGCAAAAACCAGAAAATGATCTGTATGATTATCTTAACAGGAAGATCCACAAAGATGATTTATCCAGAAAGATAATCAAGGACATCCGGAAGTTTTCTCAAAAATTGCATGAAGATGAGCTGCGGCATTTCTTTTAGAACCTAGGTTTTTGACTGTCGGTTTCAACCCGGGTTTCTATTTTTTCCATGCGGATTAAGGACCCTGTTTCTTTTGCAGGACCGGTTACTCTTCTCCGAAGGCCTCGCGGAGGTCCCGCTCTCTTATTTCCTGAAAAGCTTTTTGTTTGCGTTGAATATAACCTGCAGGCAAAACCTTATCGTTTTGATACTCAAGTATGATCTGATCAATTTTTTCTTCCAATTTGGTAAGTTCTGTCAAAAAAGCTTTATATTCCTGCCTTGAAGAATACGCTTTTTGAAGCAGCGGGATATAATACCTTTCCTGAACAAGAAGAAGTTTCAGATAATGTTTTTTCAACATAGCCATCCATTGCTGCAGATGTTCGTAGAGTTCTCTGGACTCGATTTTCTGCATGTGCATCCAGTAATCCCTGAGTTCAGCCTGCATTTCAGAGTTGCTTTGACCCGGATTTCCTGATTCTGCATCTTTGTAGGCCATGGAAAGGGCGATCTGCTTCAGATAAAAATGGGAATCAGAAAAAGCCTGGATCTCTTTTTTTCTTGAGAAATAGTCAATGAGAAAATTGAAGGGGATAACGACACGCCACCAGGGGCGGGGAGTATAAGCGTGGATAAAGTATACTACCCGCTTGATGAACCGCTTTTCCTGTTCCAGCAGTTCAGAATAGCGCTTGTCCAGTATCTTGCTCATGTTTTTGATCCACCTGCGGTGTTGGTTCACAATTGACTCGCGATGAATAAAACATTCTACACTTAATTCAACGGATAGTCCAATCCTCGTTTTTCCCGGATATATTTCTCTGCTTCAAAATATTTTTCAACATCATCATAGTACCAGGCGCCTACTTCAATATCGCTTTCCCGAAGCGTGGTTATTTGATCTCCCACTCCAGGGATTTTCTCAAGATTGGGGGCCAGGTATACAGTCAGAACAATAAAAAGAAACGCAATAATCAGCCTGGCCCAGCGTCTGAACAGTGATTCCGGGGACGGCTTCCCGTCCCCGGCTGGTTTAATGTTGCCCACGTTGGAATGCTCCTTTTATATCAGGCGCCCAGCATAAGCTGTTCAGTGATATCTTTGAATATGACCATGAACATGAGCCAGGCTACAAAAAGGGTCAGCACAAGGTTAAAGCTTTGTCCGAACACGTAAAGGATCAGAGGTTTTCCGCCGCGCAGAGGCTCCTTGAGTTCCTGATAACTGATGCTGAGACCTATACTGACAAAGGCGAGTCCGAAGAACCAGCCGCGGTACCGGTTGGCCAGTGAAAGTATACCTTCCTCAACCATGGCATGACCCCAGTCCGGGCTTATACCTGCCTGCATGATGGAGAAGATAATGGATGCGCCTATAAACCCCAGGATGAACTTGGGAAAGCGATACCATATTTCAAAAAAGGCCCCTCCCACGGACAGCTTCATAGGCGTTTCCCCGGGTTTGCATGCTTTCTCAGGCTCCACTTTCAGACACCAGTAAGCCGCAACACCAAAAGCAATGACTCCGATCATGATGTTCTGAATCATTTTAATGGTGGCAGCCACGACCATTGCCTCGTAGCCGATAAGTTCACCAGCGGCTACAACCGATCCTGTATTGTCAACTGTTCCACCCAGCCACGCACCTGCCCAGACAGGATGCATTCCAGTAATATTGGCAATGGTCGGCAAGACAAAGATCATAATGGCCACAAAGATCATGGACATGCCGATGGCCAGAGTCAATTCTTCTTTTTTGGCTCCTGATGCGGATGCAGAGGCTATGGCCGCTGATACACCGGATACGCACATGTCCGAAGACACAACGATATTCAGTTCCTTGGAAGGCATTTTAATAACTTTCTGACCGAACCAGAATGTGGTTATGAGAACAACGGGCGTTACAAACCAGGTGACGAAGAGGCCGGGGATACCGATCAGCGCTATCTGTCCGAAAAGGATGCGTGCACCCAGCAGGACCAGACCGGTCTTGATGAAAAATTCGGTCTGCCCGGCGGTTTTGATGGATTTGCTGACGCCTGTGGTGTTGGCAATGAGCAGGCCGATAAATATAGCAAATAGAACGTAGGAAATCCCTATGGCTTTGAAATTGGCCTGGTTTCCCAGCATATAGGAGATAATGGTAAGTAGATAAATTACCGGAAAACCTATAAAATATTCTTTGAGATTAAAGCCGATAAATTTGCCGCCAATGGCAAAGAATATAGCCATAACAATGCCCAGAACAAAAAGGGAAGGTATCAGGTTGTAAGCTTTGGCATTGGCGGCGCTTTTGGCTTTTGAATGCCCTGATTTTACGCTTCGCCACTCAGCTATGGCGGCCCTGGCTTCCTGATTGAGCTGCTGATCCTGAAACTGTGCCGTCCGGGCAGCATTCTCAGCCTGTTCCGCTCTGGTTCGGGCCTGCTTCAGTTTCTCCTCGGCAGTTTCCAGCCGGCCGGCAGCAGCAGCTCTTTTTGCAGCAGCATCTTCTTCGCTCATGTAAAAAGCCTGGATGGGGTTGGTTGTCCATTTCTTGGGTCTTTCAGTAATATTCCGCATGACTTTGGTAAAGCCGTGGTTTCTGGCCCGAATGCTGTTGATTTTGCTTTCAGCTTCAGTATAAGCGATGGTCCTGAAACCGGCTTCTTCCATTTCCTGGTTCATGATGGCCCTGTACTGGGGAAGTTCTTCCACGGGCGGTTTCCAGATAAAGCAACTTGCCGTTACAGCGACAAAAAACAGTCCGGCCAGCCAGATGGCCCACCAGTCCTCTGTTTTGCCCATCTGTGAGACCATGCTCACTCTGGTTTCTTTAAAGACCTTGTCCGGTTGGGGATTTTCAGCCATAATCAGAGTCCTCCTTTTTAATATTTAGGTGTTTCAGGGTTTAATAAAATTGTATGTGCCTTTTCCGACTGTTTTTCCGTTTTTCCCGTCATCATTCTATCCACAGCAAAATACATACCGCCGCCATAAATTATCATATTAACAATAAATACATATAGTTATAATAAAACACCGCGCCGTAAATGTAAACTCAAGTTGGCACCTGTGTATCCCCGGAGCAGCACCTTTGCGGATCATCTTGCAATTCACTGATGGATTCTTTATGGTGCATGGGTGAACGTAAATGTGGAGAACCGCCTATGCCAACGCGTACATTTAATCTGAGACTTAAATTCATCACCGGCCTGGTGGTGTTCATCCTGGCCCTGGGTGTCTGCATCAGCCTGATCATGTATTTTCATATCAACTCCATCATGGAATCGGAAATAAGCCAGAGGTCCAGGATGCTGCTGGCCCAGTCCGACGCAATCCAGGACTATGTCAAAAGCGAGCTGCGGCCGGAGATGTTTGCAGCCCTTCCCAAAGGACGATTCATCCTCAAGGCCATGTCCTCTTCCTACATATCCAGAGAAGTGATGATCCGGCTCAACCTGAAGGATGCATCCCAATACCACTACCGCCGGGTGGCAGAAAACGCCAGAAACCCTTCTTCCATGCCGGATGAGAGTGAATCGAATCTGATAACCTATTTTCAGCGGAATCCGGATGCACAGATCTGGGAAAATACCACTCTGGTGCGGGGCGAAGAATACCGGTTGGTGGCCCGGCCCGTGGCGTTCACGGCATCGTGCATGAACTGCCATGGAGATCCCGAAGATGCGCCGGTCGAACTCATTGATATTTACGGAGATCAAAACGGGTTCCATTATCGGGTTGATGAGGTGGGCGGCGTGGTGGTTGCCGGCTTTCCCGTGAAAATGATCAAAAGCCCGGCCAAGGAACTGACCTTTCAGTACCTGATGCTCTACCTGCTGGGCATTTTCTTTTTCATCGGTCTGATCAGCCTGTTTTTTGACCGGCTGGTCATGAAAAACCTCCAGGACCTGTCCCGAATTTTCAAAACCCGGTTTTCCGGGGAAACGGAACAGGGTATCATCCAGAAACTGGAACAAAGAGATGAGATAGAAGGTCTGATTGAGGGGGTGGATGAGCTTGCAGGGTGCCTGTCCGATGCCCGTAGAAAACTGGAAAACCATACCCAGAACCTGGAAAAAATGGTGGCGGACCGGACCCGGGAACTGGACAGAAAAGCAACAAAACACCTGGGAGATGTGCGGCTGTTTGTGGATCTGCTCACCGGTTTCGGCGGAGCACTGACCACCGAGCAGCTCTTGTCCGCCCTGCTGGAAAGCGTGGGTAAACGCTACCAGGCAACCGATGTGGTGTATTACTGCCTGGTAGCCTCGGAAAAATATTATACTTGGAAATCGGGGAAATATGCGCCGGATCTGCCGCCTGAAACCAGGGGTCTGCTGTGGAAAAACGAAATACTGTTCAAAGGCCGCCACCTGTTTATCCCCGTGAAATCTCAGGAAAGCCAGTGGGGTATTTTATCTTTGTCTTGGGAGAACAACCCGGACCCTGGTGATCTGGATGGGGATGTACTGCTGGCCCTGGGACAGCAGGTGGCGGTGCTCATTGAAAATATCCATGCATTTTCAAGCATCAGGTCCCAGCACGACATGCTGCAGTCCGTGTTTGAAGGTATCAGTGACCCCTTGCTGCTCATTGATGAGGATTGCCATATCATCATTACCAACCGTGCCGGTCATGATTTTCTGGGCCCGGGTTCAAAAACCGCGCAGGAAAAAGTCCTGCGGTCATTTTTAGGTACCAATATGTCAAAGCCGTCAGATTGCAGCATCCTGAACCATGTGACCCGCACCAGCCGGCCCGTGAATGAAGAAATCCACACCCGTGATGACCGGTATTTTGATATTGATCTGTATCCGCTGCCCCGACGGGACCAGGCCCGGCTGCAGATTGTGATCTATGCCCGGAACATCACCCAGGAAAAACAGATGGAGGAACGGATGCGCCAGGCTGAACACCTCGGGGCCATCGGCAAGCTGGCAGCGGGCGTGGCCCATGAAATCAACAATCCTTTAGGGGTCATTCAGTGTTACAGCGACCTCGTAAGGGATGCCGTGACCGACAAAGAGATTTTATCTGATATCGATATCATTTCCAAACATACCAAAATGGCCCAGAAAGTGGTCCAGAATCTGTTGGCCCTGTCACGGCCAAAAAAATCAATTGCCGGTTCCTGTGACCTGAATCAGGTGGTGAATCAGGTGGTATCGGTATTCAAGGCTCAGGCGGTATCCAGAAACATCCATATTGTCACCCATCTGTCAGAAGGACTTTCGCCAGTGACATGTGACAGGGCTGTGCTGGAACAGATCCTGACCAATCTCTGGCTCAATTCCGTGGATGCACTGCAGGAAACAGGGGATACCATCACCATTGAAACCGACGCGTCAGAAAACAGCCAGGTAATTTTACGGTTTGCCGACAACGGTCCGGGTATCCCTGATATAATTAAGCACCGGATTTTCGACCCCTTCTACACCACTAAAGAAGTGGGAAAAGGGACCGGTTTAGGCCTTTCCATTGTTTACGGATTTGTTTCAGAACTCAATGGCCGCATAGTGGTTGACACAAAAGAAAAAACCCGGTTTGATATTTATCTGCCAACGGTAATGTCAGCTTTGTAAGCATCGGAAACCTCCCAAAGGAAATCCATATGAAAGTGTTCAGTATACTGGTAGTGGATGATGATACCGATTTCTTAAACGGCATCATCAGGCATTTGAAAAAACAGTTTCACACATTTGATATTCTTGGGTTCTCTTCGGGTGAGGCGGCCTTGTCTGCATGCCATAACCGGGAGATCGGGGTGCTGCTTTCGGATCTGCGCATGCCCGGCATCTCAGGCCATGAACTGATGGCAAAAGCCCTGGACATCAACCCCTATATGTGTGTCATCATGATCACGGGATTCGCCACTGTGGAAAATGCGGTCCAGTCCCTGAAAACCGGGGCCTGGGATTTCATCACCAAGCCGGTGGACCGACAGACCCTGTTTCATACGGTGGAACGGGCTGTTCAGCATTACACTCTGGCGCGGGAAAACCAGCGGTTGAAAAGCGTGGTATCCGGACTGACTTCGGCAGACAGGCAATGGGAAAGCGGGGCCATGAACCAGGTCCAGGAAAAAATCAGTGCCGTGGCAGGCACTGATTACACCGTGCTGGTTACGGGAGAATCCGGCAGCGGCAAGGAGTTTGTGGCCAGAGAAATTCACCGGCTGTCCCGGCGCAGCACAGCTGCCTGCCATGCCCTGAACTGTCCGGCCATCCCGGAACCACTGCTGGAAAGTGAATTGTTCGGCCATGTGAAAGGGGCGTTCACCGGAGCGGAAAGAACCCGGGACGGATTTTTCATGGCAGCGGACAAAGGCACCCTGATTCTGGATGAAATCGGGGAGATCAGCCTTCCCATCCAGGCGAAGCTGTTGAAATTTCTCCAGGACAAGGAAGTCAAGCCCGTGGGTTCCAGCCGTTCAAAAACAGCCAATGTGCGGATCATCGCTTTGACCAACCAGGACCTTCCAGACAAAATCCAGGACAAAACTTTTCGGGAGGATCTGTACTACCGCCTGAACGTTCTGTCGGTCCATGTGCCTCCCCTGCGGGAACGGCAGGAGGATATTCCGGTTTTGGTGCAGCGGTTCATGATCAGAACCTGCCGGGAGATGGACATGGATCCCATGGAAATCGATCCGGCTGCCATGGCATGGCTGGCCCATCAGCCCTGGCCCGGCAATGTCCGGGAGCTGCTCAACATGGTGCGGCGCCTGGTGGTTTTTTCCAGCGGCGGTCCCATTGACCGTGCCCTGATCCGCCTGGTGGACACATCACCGGATGCCGGCGGGGCCATTTCCACTGATGGCCCGGTCCTGTATAAGCATGCCAAAAAACAGGCTTTGGATATTTTTTCCCGGAACTACCTGACCCAGCTGTTTAAGCATACCCATGGAAACATTTCAAAAACCGCCCGCATCAGCGGACTGGAGCGGGCTTCCATCCAGAAGATCATAAAGCGGCTGAACCTGGATATTTCCGGTTTCAGGCACCAAAAAAATGATTGACTCATGATATGATTTAATCTATAGTCCCTGATTTTTTTAAAGCATCTGTCATCCACAAGGAGCCAATGGCGATGGTTGCCAACATAAGACCGTTTATTGCCCTGTATTCTGCAGTAACCCTGCTGATGATGGGGCTGGGACTGCTCAATACATATCTGGGATTCAGGCTTTCCATTGAAGGGGTTTCCACCCAGGTTACCGGTATGGTGCTGAGCGCCTATTTTGCCGGACTGGTGGCCGGCACCACCTGGTGCAAAAAAATCATCCGCAGTGTGGGGCATATCCGGGCGTTCTCGGTTTTTGCCGCTGTTACCACTGCGGTGGTGATGATTCATGGATTTTATATGTCTCCTCTGCTGTGGGCCGGGCTGCGGTTTGCCGCCGGTATATCCAACATAGGGCTGTTCATGGTCATCGAAAGCTGGCTCAATGAATGTGCTGATTCAAAAATCAGGGGACGAATTTTTTCCATTTACATGATTGTGACCTATATGGGCAGCACTATAGGGCAGCAATTGCTGAACATCGGTGATGTTTACAGCCAGACCTTGTTTCTGGTGGCAGGAATGTTTGTGGTTTTGAGCACTATACCGGTGGCCGTGACCCATACCATCCGCCCGAAGCTGCCAAAGACAGAACAGATTGCCATGAGAACCATATTTAAAAAAGCCCCTATCGGAATCCTGGGCTGTTTTGTTTCCGGCATCCTCCACAGCGCCTTTTATGCCATGGGGCCGGTATTTGCCCACCAGATCCATTTAACCGTGGCCCAGGTCTCCTGGTTCATGACCCTCACGGTCTTTGGCGGACTGGTCCTCCAGTGGCCGGTGGGCCTTATGTCGGACCGGCTTGACCGGTCTCTGGTGCTGCCCGGACTGGGGATTATCCTGGCAGTGATTTCCCTGATGATCCTGTTGTCCTCCCGGTATTCTCTGGCCATGCTTCTGGGGTCCACAGCCCTGTTCGGCGGGGTGTTTTTCGCTATTTATCCTGTGGCAGTAGCCAGGACCCATGATATTTTCGATGCCCAGGACGTGGTCAAGGTCAGTTCTGTCTTGCTGCTGTGCTACGGCATCGGTGCCATGTTCGGCCCGGTTCTGTCCTCTTCGGTCATGACCCTGTCCAGAACCCCCTATGGGCTGTATCTGTATATGATCACCATCAGCGGCCTGTATGCTGTTGTGACCCTGCTGCTGCGGCGCAAAGAATCTGTGCGCATTGTGCCGGTGGAAGACCAGGTGGATTTTGTGATCATGGAAAGCACTTCAGCCGTGGCCATGCATATGGATCCCCGCCTGGAAACCGAAGAAGAAGCAGCAGCGGCAGCAGCAGCAGCAGCAGCAGCAGAAGAAGAAGAAGAAGAAGACCCCGAACCTTTTGCATCCGGACCAGCCAGGGGCTAGGCTGTCCACCGGCGGAAGATTGCATGGGATGAACATTCACTGGAAACAGCTGCACCATTAAAAGGAGATACGCATGAATCCCATTGAATGGAACGATTTTATAAAAGTTGACATCCGGGTGGGCACCATCATTGCGGCGGAAGGGTTTCCTGAAGCCAGAAAACCGGCGTTCAGGCTGCAGGTGGATTTTGGGAAGGAACTGGGCATCCGAAACTCCAGTGCACAGATCACTGATCTGTATGATATCAGTTCCCTGGTTGGCAGGCAGGTGGTGGCGGTGGTCAATTTCCCACCCAAACAGATCGGTCCTATGATGTCGGAGTGCCTGGTCACCGGATTTCACCGGGAAGACGGGGCGGTGGTGCTGGCCGTTCCCGACGGCAAGGTGCCTGACGGAACGCGGCTGGCTTAGTTATCATGCCATCTGCAGTTACTGCACCACCCAGATGGTGCAGTTGCTGCCCGAATGGATGATTCTGTTGGATACGCTGCCAAAGACGAATTCTTCGGCTTTGGAAACCCCTCTGCGGCCGATGACCACAGTGCCGAAACCCTCTTCTTTTGCCTTGTGCAGGATATCCAGGGCAATACTTGTTCCCCGGCTGCAATATCCCGGTTCTCCGGGCAGAGGAGAATGGCAGTTTTCAATATAGTCTGTGTGTATCATGTTTTCCGAAATACCCTGTTCTGTAAGCATTTGCTTTCCATCAGACAGAAATGACAAAAGCGTTTCCCGCTTTTGGGCACAGGCTTTTTTCCAGGCGGCATCATCGGCAAAAAAGTCCCGGTCAGGCAGATGCTCTACTGATAAGAGTTTTATGGTATACTGGCCGCAGCCCCTGAGAATGTCAGACACATAATCTATAGATCGCCTGGAGTTTTCCGAACCATCCACAGCGATGAGAATTTTATGTGCATCCATATTTACCTCCACGAAAAATTGTTATGTTGTATAGTCCTGGCGTACCCGGAGAAATCAATATTTCAGCAGATACCTCAAGCCAAATTTTTCAGGCAGGGCCGCAGCTCATGAATAAACTCATCCAGAGATTCATAATAAACCCTGGTGCCGGATGAAAAGTGCATGAGGACCCTGTTTAAGTTTTCAGGTATATAGGGAAATATTTTTTGCAGATTGGTGAGCCTGTTTTTGAATACCAGCAGAAAATCCTCCTGTTTTATATGGGGCCCATCCTTGTCGCTGCCATACATATGGTCAATTTCTTTAGGAGAATAAAACCCCTTCCCGACAATGTATAAAAGCAGTCCGCCAAGACCGAAAATATCCAGGCCAAAGGGGTTTTCATGAAAATCGAATGTATAATCAAAATCTATCCACACATAATCACCGCTGCCGTGTTCCACCCAGAGGTGATCCCGCCTGATATCTCCGTGTTTTTCTCCTCTGGCATGTAAATATTGGATTGCCTGGCATGAGACAATGAATTTTTGGAGAATTTCAGGCAGATACGCCTGAAAATAGGTTTTGTGATCCACGTCCAGAGCATATATCCAGTTGTCCAGCCGCTTGCCTTTTATAATGTCCAGCACACGAATATTATTGCCCTTTTCATCTTCTGCGGAAAATCCCTGCATGAACCGGGAATCTTTGCGCACAAGGTCGAGGATACGCGCCTCCTTGCGGGGGCTGCGGTAGCACAGAATTTTCAGTTCACCCATCTGGAGGGTGAATTTTTCATGAAAAACAAGCTTGAGCAGCCGGCGTTCTCCTGATTCAAGATGCCTGCAGCGCTTGACCCAGTACTTGGGATCTTCAATACCGTAGCTTCTTTCCACTTCATCGCGCAAAACCAGATAATGCTGCTGATCAAGGGCAATCACATCTCCGCCGGTGATGCGCATGAAATCACTGGTATCTGTATACACCTTACCAAGTCTGCCCCTGTAGGCATCCGGTTGGAGCCGATCCAGAATCTGCCTGACGCTTTCGGACATATCCACCTCTGAAAAATCTGCCCGGTTTCAGATTTCTGCTAAATTTGTCCGGGCATTGCTGCTCCGGTGGCTGCATAAATTGAATCTGTCTTGAAAAAACCCGGGCCAGCACGTACATATATGTAACATGAACGGCAGGTGAATTCAAAGGAGAAATGGTATTCAACCCGGGGGCCGAAACAAAGGAACAGCAGCGAAAATTCTGCCGGCAAAAAGGTGTATGCGGTATTGCCGCACCCTGTTTTTTTCCCTTGTCTGTGTGTCTGTCTTTGCAGTACACGGGTGCGCAGGTTTTCCGGATAAAAAGAAAATAATCGCTGTTGCACCGGCACAGGAACCGCCGTTCATAATGGGGGCACAACAGCCGTTTTCCAAAGAAAAAAGCCGGGCCGTAATCGACCGTTTTCAGCAGCAGGCGGGCCCCACTGATATTCTGCCACACCATATCCGGGCCATGGAAAAAATTTCAAAAAGCCCGATAATTTCCGGCAACAAGGTCACCCTGCTGCGTGACGGCCCGGAAACCCTTGCTTCCATGAAAGAAGCCATCCGCAATGCAAAGGACCATATTCATATCGTGGTGGACGGGAAAACTGCTTTTACCGGGGGAATCAATTTTTATCATGTGTATGCCAGAAGCCCTTATTCCAGATCTTCAGGAGATGATGAAGAACAATTGTTCTGGCGGGATACCCAGATCAAAATCCATCCATATCACCCAGGCGTATTTTATCCCCAATACGGATCTGCTTGATGCGCTTTCTCATGCAGTCCAAAAAGGGGTTGATGTCCAGATCATTGTGCCAGGAAAAAGTGATTTCTGGATACCGGTTTTTGCCGGACAGGCATGCTACAGCCGATTATTGCAGTCCGGGGTTCGCCTTCACCAAATGAAAGGTGCGGTGCTTCATTCAAAAACCATAGTCATTGACAGGGTCTGGTCCATGGTGGGATCGAGCAATATGGATCCCCTCAGTTTTCTGCATACCACTGAAGCCAATGCCGTGATTCTCAGTACTGATTTTGCAGAAAAAATGGAAGCCATGTTCCAAGCGGACCTTTCAAAATCAGAAGAGATTTTTCTCAGGCAGTGGCAGCAGCGGCCATGGCGGATCCGCTTCATGGAAAAAATCGCCCGGATATTTGATTACTGGCTGTAACATCTGTGCCTGTATCGGAAAATTTTTTTTAAAAAATGGGTATTTTCCCCGATTCTTTTGTACGGCTGATTACGATAGAACGTTAGATACCATACACAGCCAAAGGAGGAAGGACAATTAAAAGATTAAGAAAAATAGAAAGGTCCATTGTTCTGGGATCACGGTATTCAAGCCTGATGGCAGTGCTGGGGTCCCTTGTCAGCAGTGTATTAATGTTTTTTCTGGGGCTGTACGACATATACCTGGCCTTTATGCAGGGTATTTCACTGGCAACAGAGGCAACACAGGGATCACCCAATGCCCTGGCTGTAATCAAGGTCATTGAAGGGCTTGATCGGTTTTTGATTGCCATTGTACTGCTGTATTTTGCCTATGGCGTGTACTCGCTTTTTATCCGTCCGGACGAGGGAACCAGGGAAAAAAGGGACGAACTGGCCCTGCCCTCCTGGCTCAAGGTTAAAGAAGTCGGACAATTGAAACAGGTTGTGGCTGAAGTGATTATGGTTATTATTTTTGTCCTGTTTCTTCGCGTGGCTATGCAGGCCTTTCAAAGATCGGACCTGGTACTGAGCCTGGAACAGATCGGCTCTCTGCTGGTGTTACCACTGTGTGCCACATTACTGGCCCTGGCACTGAAACTGGTGGAACTGCATCCCAAAAAGACCTGGCGCCCGAAAAAATAAGTCCTGTTCCGGTCTGGTCCGGATCGGTCAGAAGACCGCCATCTTATGCTGAATCAGAAGCAGTAATCATGGCACTGTCTCCGTTAAGCAGCTGGTGATCCTCAATGGCTAATCAGCAATCCTTCAGCTTTTCCCGGATTTATCCTCGTGCACCTTGAAAAGCTTGAGCACCTCGTCCACCACCAGGATCGAACTGCCGGCCAGCAGGGCATAGAACCAGTCTTCAAGTCCCAGTGCAACCGTTCCAAAGAGGCTTCTTCCGATCTCAAGGTACACTGTGCCCAGCTGCAGGATGACGGCCAGAGACAACCCGACGCACAGCCACCGGTTGCTCAGCAGACCCACCTGGAAGATGGACTTTGTGGTGGACCTGGCATTGAGGGCCTGAAACCATTGAAAAGCCGCCAGAGTAGTGAAGGCCATGGTCCGGGCATACGCCTGCCCCACGTCGAGGTACGCATGGTAGACCAGGATAACCCCTGCTGCCATGACCGGGGCGAGCAGCAGAATCCGCCGCAGCGTGACCTTGTTCAGGATACCCTCCTCAGGGCGGCGCGGCGGGCGCTCCAAAACATCATTGTGCCTGGGTTCTATCCCCAGAGGTACCGTACTGACACCATCTGTCAGCAGGTTTATCCACAGAATCATCACCGCTGTGACAGGCAGCGGCAATCCCAGCAGCAGGGCCGTAATCAGGGTCAGCACCTCCCCCACGTTGGTGGTCAAAAGGAAGAAGACCACCCGCCGGAGATTGTTGAAGATGACGCGTCCTTCCTCCACCGCTGCCATGATGGTTGCGAAGTTGTCATCGGTGAGGACCATGTCTGCTGCCTCTCTGGCCACCTCGGTGCCGGTCCTGCCCATGGCAATGCCGATGCCGGCACTTTTGAGGGCCGGCGCGTCGTTCACGCCGTCCCCGGTCATGGCCACGATTTCCCCTCTGTTCTGCAGGGCCTTCATGATCCTGAGCTTGTGGGAGGGGGAAACCCTGGCCATGACATCGGTCCGCAGCACCTGGGAAGAGAACTCCTGATCATCCATGCGGTCGATGGCATTGCCGGTCATAACCCACTCCTGCTCTCCGCCAATACCCACCTTGGCCCCAACGGCCCTGGCGGTGGAGGCATGGTCGCCGGTGAGCATGACCACACGCATGCCCGCCTTGTGTGCGTCTTCAATAGCCTTTACAGCTTCGGGACGCGGCGGATCCACCAACCCCCACATCCCGGCCAGGGTCAACCCGGTTTCAGCCTCTTGCCGGGTCAGCCCGTCTTTTCCGGCTGGAAACTCTTTCCAGGCTGCAGCCACCACCCGCAGTCCCTCGTTGGCCAGGTCATGGTTGGCTTCTTCAATCTGCTGCCTCAGTTCTTTGTCAAGTTCCACCGGCTCACCTTGCTGCAGCGTATGGGAACAGAACTCCAGAACCCGCTCCGGAGCGCCCTTTACCAGAAGGAGGCTGCGCTCTTTTTCCGGGAACTCGTGCAGAGTGGTCATGTACCTCTGGTCGCTGGAGAAGGGCAGATCAGCGACCCGGGGATGTTCTTCCAGCAGGCTTTCCCAGTCCATTCCGTGCTTGGCGGAGGCTACCAGCAGGGCGCCTTCTGTTGGAGAGCCTTTTATACGCCAGCGCCCCTCTTCCTCGAAAAGCTCTGAATCGTTGGTCAGGCAACCAATCCGCAGCAGCATGTCCAGGCACGGATCCTGTCCATCTTCTTTTTCTTCAAGAGGCCGGATCTCCCCTTCCGGAACATATCCTTCGCCGGTAACTTCGTAAAGGCGGCATCCGGACCAGATCTTGACGACCGTCATCTGATTCTCGGTGATCGTTCCGGTCTTGTCCGAGCAGATCACAGTGGCCGAACCGAGCGTCTCCACTGCAGGCAGACGTCGGATTACTGCGTTGCGGTCTGCCATGCGCCGCACTCCCAGGGCCAGGGTCACGCTGATCACGGCCGGAAGACCCTCTGGAATGGCTGACACGGCAACCGCAACCGAATAGAGGAGCATCTCTGTCAGGCCGTGATCAAAAAACAGCCCCAATACGAATACTGCTCCAGCCAGGACCACGGCTAAGATCCCGATCTGGACGGACAACCTGCCCAGGCGCTGCTGCAAAGGGGTCTTTTCCCGTTCCGCAGCCTGCATCTCCCCTGCAATTTCCCCCATGGCAGTGTCCATGCCGGTTGCGACCACAACCGCCCTGGCACGCCCTCCGGTCACCAGAGTGGACATGAAGACCATGTTGCTCTGGTCGGCCAGAGCAGTCCCGGAATCCAAGGAAAGATCCTCCTTGGCCACGGGCTCGGACTCGCCGGTCAGGGAGGACTCGTCGACCTGCAGCTCAGCGGTTG
>DATFKQ010000172.1:0-28997 GCA_035268565.1 Desulfotignum sp.
CATTATAAATCAAATTTTCAAAGCAACCAATAAAAATATTCAAAACCTCATGAATGGTTGAAACGAGCCTAAATGGTAAGATTTTAGGGTTCCAAAATGATATAAAGGATCCATGATTTAGTTTTCCAGCGTTCACTATTAGGAAAGACTAACTATTGCAGATATTGCAACTATCTTTGATCCGGGTCAAACTCAAGGTAACTTGCCCTAGCCTTGATTCCCATAAATTTCAAGGATACTCAAGGTATCTGCAAAAATTCACTCAATATTATATTTCATAATCTTCTCTGGAAGTCCAGACCATAATACCTCAACCATCTTGCAACTAAGCTTGATTTTCTAAAACCTCCACCATATTCTCGATATCATGAAGCCTGCCGAAACACAATTATAAGTTTTCCAAACTCAACCATCAGCTATCATAGAAATTGCTGGAAATAATACAAGACAGTCGATCCAAACAGCGGGAAAACTTGATTTATTAAGTCATTTGTGCAACTTTGACAGATAAAGACAATGACGTAGTCAAAACAATCGCTGTTCTGAAAAGGATAGATAGATGGCAATGGCTGTTTCAGCACTGGTTGCAGGACTCATGCTCCTTGTGTGGAGCGCGGACCGGTTTGTGGAAGGGGCTGCTGCCACTGCACGGCATTTCGGCATGCCCCCGCTTTTGATCGGCATGGTGGTTGTGGGGTTCGGCACCTCAGCCCCGGAAATGGTGGTTTCAGCCCTGGCGGCATTCCAGGGCAGTCCCGGCATTGCCCTGGGAAACGCCTATGGGTCCAACATCGCCAATATTGCCCTGATTCTTGGGATTACCGCCTTGATAAGCCCCATCATGGTGCATTCTGCGGTGCTGCGCAAGGAACTTCCGATATTGACCCTGGTTACGGCAGGTTCTGTTTTTCTGATGGCAGACCTTGTGCTTTCCTTTTCTGATGCCGTGATGCTGCTGATATTGTTCGCCGGTCTGATGGGCTGGACGATCATCCAGGGGATCCGGCAGAAGGCTGATCCCCTGGCAGTCCAGGTGGAAGCACAGGCAGCAGAACGGGCCATGTCCCTCAGGCGGTCGGTTTTCTGGCTGGCAGCCGGACTGGTCCTGCTGATCGCAAGTTCCCGCATCCTGGTGTGGGGGGCGGTAAAAATAGCGCTCATCTTCCATGTGAGCGACATGGTCATCGGCCTGACCATTGTGGCAATCGGAACATCCCTGCCGGAACTGGCTTCCTCTGTCATTGCGGCACGCAGGGGAGAACATGATATTGCCCTGGGCAACGTGCTGGGGTCCAATCTTTTCAACACCCTTGCCGTGGTGGGCATCGCCGGCATCATCCATCCCTTTGGTGTGGAACCGGCCACCCTGTCACGGGACATGGTGGTGATGGGCGGGCTGACCCTGTCCCTGTTTATCATCGGCTATGGGTTCAGGGGCAGACAGGGCCGGATAAACCGGTTTGAAGGGGCTGTGCTGCTGGCGGTATATTTTGGGTACACCCTCTATCTGTTCAGCACGGTGATGGTTCCCCTTCCATGATCTCCACCGCCGAACCGGCCCTGCCGCAATTAAAATGCAATGAAGATAAGCTGAGGATGTTTCTGCCAGGCCTTGTCACCAATTTTACTGATTCTCTGAAATGGGATGACGGCATCTCTATGCAATTATGACATTTTTAATAAATCAGTTCTATCATCCGTCAGCTGCTGAAAATGCTCCAGGACAGTCTTTTCAAAGGACCGATAAACTTGAGTGAATCCCTGCTTTTGGTGTTGTCAAATGCTATGGGGAACCCTATGCTCTGGTAACCAGACCAGGGGCACCGGAAAACAATCAGTCCTGGATAGGTAAATACCGGGACCAGATAAAAATCAACGGCGATATTCTTGAACCTGCGGTGGATGAAAATGAATGCGGCGTACTAAAATGAATTTGCTGCTTGATACGCATATTCTGTTGTGGAGTCTTACCGGTTCCGTTTGTTTTCAGCGTCTGCCGTCTGGGTATGTGTACCCAAAACCACCGTGGGTGTCAATGGCATTCGACAAACTACATCTTCAGGATCATGAACACAAAGTCGCCGTCATTGAAATCAATGGTCAGGTTGGCACCTCTGCCTTCGGCATAGCGGACCCAGAAGGGGCGGTCAGATGCGCCGCATTCATAGTCGGGATAGGATTCGCCGGTTATATTGTTCTTCCATGAGAGAATCATGGGGGCATCGCATTTTTCAAAGGCCATGTCCTTGGCCATCTGCTTGGCGGTTGAAAAATCAAATCCCTTGTCCGTGACGGTCAAATGGAGGGTTTCAGGGGTCTGGTTTTCCGGGTTGATATAGATCTGGGCCATGTGGGCCTCCTGTGGGGTTGGGGTTTTTGGAGCTGCGGGATGGTTCCCGCCATTGCCTCTTTTACAAAAATATAATACAACCTGGCATAATTACCATGAAATATTTACAGGGAGGCAGGATGATCGATTTTCAAGGCCGGGCAGCAGTGGTTACCGGGTCCGGGGCCGGCATTGGACGGGCCTATGCCATGGAACTGGCCCGGCGGGGGGCTGCAGTGGTGGTCAACGATATCGGCCGGACAGAAGACGGGCAGTTCTGTGCCGATGCGGTGGTGGATGAGATCCGGGCCGCCGGAGGACAGGCCGCGTCCAGTCATGCATCCGCGGCAACCATGGCGGGGGGACAAAAGATCGTCCAGAAAGCTTTGGACCGGTTCGGGCGGGTGGACATCCTTATTAACAATGCCGGGATTCTGCGGGACCGGACTTTCATGAAAATGACGGAACAAGAATGGGACGCGGTGATCAATGTCCATCTGAAAGGCGCATTCTGCGTGACCCAGCCGGCGGTGCGGCAGATGAAGCAGCAGCAGTATGGCCGGGTGGTGTTCACTGCCTCCACATCCGGCATGTACGGCAATTTCGGCCAGTCCAATTACGGGGCTGCCAAGATGGGGGTCATCGGACTCATGCACACCCTGAAGCTGGAGGTGGCCCGGTACGGCATCCAGGTGAACACGGTGGCACCCAACGCAGACACCGGCATGACCAGGGGGGTGTTCCCTGAGGATGTGGCCCGCCGGATCCGGCCGCAGTTCAATGTGCCCCTGGTGGTGTAACTGTGTTCAGAGCAGAACCCGGTATCCGGCATGGTGTTTGCCATGAGTGCGGGCTGGTTTGCCCGCTCGGCCATGGTGTCGGGCAAAGGGATCTGTATCGGTGATGCAGAAAGGTCCATTGCGGCCGAGGAGATCCAGGAGCGTTTCGATGAGATCTGCGCCATTGACCGGGTGAGAGAATTTGGCACCTGCGGGGAGGTTTACAGTCTGGGCAGGCCCCTTACCGGGCGGTGAATCCGGAATAATGGTTACAAAATACCGGATTATCTGGTATGCTGATATAAATGAAACAAATTTATTTTTACTGTTGCTGGTGTGTTTTTGTCTGTTTTTTCATTGGTGTCTGCTTTCTTCCGGGCAGGGCAGCCGGGCAGACAGATTCTGTGGGAAAAGACAGGGATCTTTCTGCGCTGATTCAGCAGGTCAAAACCGGTGTGGTGGCCATCGGCACCTATTACTTCAATGATAAGCCGGCTGTAAGATTTTCAGGCACCGGGTTTGCCACAGGGGACGGGACAAGAATCGTCACCAGCAAACATGTGATTGACGGCATCAGGGAAAAAGACAGGCTTTTTCATCTGCGGATATTTCATGAAACCCTGCCGGACAGAGGCATAAAAGCCACAGTGCTTGCAGAAGACGGTTTTCATGACCTGAGCCTTTTGCAGATTGAAGAAAAAAGACTGCCCGCCCTTTCTCTGGCCGAAAATACCACAGTAAAGGAAGGCCATGCCATTGCCTTTACCGGGTATCCCATCGGGTTTATTCTTGGACTGAATCCCACCACCCATACCGGCATTGTCTCGGCCATTGCACCCATGATTATGCCAAGCCCGAGTGCAAGGATTATTGACGGGGAGATCATCAGACACCTGAAGACCCCGTTTGACATTTATCAGCTTGATGCGGTGGCCTACCCGGGAAACAGCGGCAGCCCGGTATACAGAATCGCCACAGGCCAGGTGGTGGGGGTAATCAATATGGTTTTTGTCAAAGGCAAAAAAGAGCATGTGTTAAAAGATCCCACCGGCATCACCTATGCCATTCCTGTCGCCCATGTCCATGCGCTGGAAAAGTCCCTGGATGCAGGCGGCGCCGACTGATTTTTTAAAGGGTGGCGGTTTCAGATATCCGGCCGCAGTATCCTGATGCGTTAAAGGTGCGCTCCGAAAACCGTATCTGTCCATCTGATTCCATCAGGATCACCGAAGAGGAACGGGTGCCGTAGGTTTCAGAACGGATAAAAACAGAGGACAGCAGGCGTTCCCAGTCCGGGCTGATGCCGGTATCCGGCAGCAGCGCATCCGGTGCCGGCTGACGGTCCGCCAGGAGGGAAAAAATCATCTCTTCATTCACCAGATCCTGTTCCATGAGGGAAGTGAGCCCTTTTCTGGCTTTTTTCACCTTGGGCCAGTCAGTGTCCAGCAGGTGGTTGCTCAGGCCGTACACCCCGGCACAAAGGCGGTGAATGCGGTCCTGGTAATTGGCATAGTAAAAAAGCCCGGCGCCGTCTTTGACTATGAGGTTGAAACCATTGTATGCTGCAGCCGATTGCCTGACCTGTTCCAAATATGTTTGTGCAGATGTGTCTGAACACAGAAAATCACCCACCAGTGCCCCCCTGGAAGGGGCGTTGTGCTTTGTCCTTGACGGATCACGGAAATTGGTGATGGCGGCAAACCGCCCTGTATCTGTGATGCCCATCCATGTCCCCCCTGCCTGCAGGTCCCGTCCGGCCAGGACATGGGGTTGGTCTTCCCACCAGGCAAGGGGGGCTGTGGGACGCTCAAAGAATTCATCCCGGTTGGCACCGAGAACCAGGGGATATGCCGGATGGATATTGTATGCAAAAACAATCAGGCACATGGATATGTTTTATCGATTTTCAAGGCGGTACTGGTTTCTTCCCTCCTGTTTGGCCCGGTAGAGCAGCTGGTCTGCCTTGTTCAGAAACCAGGTGCTCGGAATGGCCGGGTTCGGCACGGCAGAGATACCGCCGATGCTCACGGTCAAAAACGGGGACACCGCAGAGTCCTGGTTGGGGATTTTCAGTTCCTGAATCCGGGTCAGCATGATTCCGGCCAGCTGCTCTGCACCGGTCCCGTCTGTATCCGGAAGTACAACGGCAAACTCTTCCCCCCCGTAACGGCCCACAAAATCACCTGGCCTGCCCAGCAGACGTTCAATGGTTTTTGCCACGGTTTTCAGGCAGTCATCTCCCTGAAGGTGGCCGTACCGGTCATTAAAGGGTTTGAAAAAATCGATGTCCAGCATCATCAGGGTCAGCACCTGTCCGATTCTTTCACACCTTTTCCACTCGTTTTCCAGAACCGTGTCAAATTTTCTCCGGTTGGGAATGCCGGTAAGCCCGTCAAGATAGGATATGGTTTCCAGCTTTTTATTGGCGGTTGTTAATTCTTTGTTCAGTGCGGCCAGCCTGGTATTATACCGGGAAACCGACATGTGGCGGTACAGAGCCAAAAAACCGACGATCCCCAGGACCACCAGGATTTGCCACAACAGGCTGTAATCAAATCCCTGCTCATATTTCAGGGTCATCCAGGTTTGAAAAATGCGTTTTTTTTCCTCCTCGGTCAAAGAATGAATGGCTTTTTCAAAAATGCCGTGAAGCAGGGAATCGTTTTTGGCGATACCTGTCCGGAACCTGATCTGGTACGGCAGTTCTCCTGATATTTTCAGGTCGACCATTTCCTTTTCCTGGATATGAAAACCGATTTTCGGGGCCGTATCCACCAGGGCGAAAAAAGACCCGTTCTGAACCGCGGCAAGTCCTGTTTCAACAGTGTCAACAGCGATGAAATTGATTTCAGGGTAGCGGGTTGTAATTTCATGGAAAAAAGGGGCGTTTCTGCTGATGCCGATGGGTTTTTCCGCAATGGTTTCAATGGCATTTATATACAGGGCCTTGCTGTCTGTTGCAATGACAAGGGGGTATGCAATATAGGGTGTGGTGGGGGTTAACAGGCCGGCATCCATGTCTTTTACGGTCACCATGGAAACAATATCGCAGGCATCTGTTCTGATGTGTGTGGCAGCCTCTTCTGTGGAACCGGTTTTAACAGCCTGGACAGGCACCCCGATTTTTCTGCCCATAAGTTCATAGAAATCGGCAAGAATCCCCTGATAGTCTCCGTTTGCATCTATACCCTCAAAAGGGAGAAAATCTGCCTGCACACACATGGATATATGGGTTTTCCCGGCCAGATAGGCTTTTTCCCCCCGGGACAGCGGAATCATGTCGCCGGTCTGCTCCATAGTGCCGATCCACTTGTTCACAATGGCATCATACTGGCTGGCGTCCACCTGTTTCATGGCTTTGTCAAGGATGCCTGCCAGCAGGGCCCAGTCCTTTCTGACAGCCATGTACAGGGGAAGATCCCTGTCCAGGGTGATTTCAGCAGCCACATGCACATTGTTGAGAAACTGTTTTTTTATGATGTAATTGATGATCCCCAGGGATCCGATAAATCCGTCTGCTTTTCCCAGGGAAACCTGTTTCAACCCCTCGGCGGGATTTTTCACCACCATATAGTCATAGTCAGGATATTGTTCCATGACAATTTGCGTGAGGGTGTATCCTGCAGGCACGGCAATTTTTTTATTTGACATGTCTGCCAGGGAATTAATCCCCGGCATGTTCTTTCTGGTGACAAGGACGTTGATCAGCTGGATATACGGACTGGTAAAAGACAAAAATGCTTCTCTGTCCGCACTTTTCCAAATTCCCGGAAACAGATCGATCTGTTTTTTGCGGCCTTTTTCCAGAAGTTCCGACCAGGTGTACCCATTGATGAACTCCAGTTCAACACCGATGATACCGGCAAGGAGGGTAATATAATCAATGGCAAAACCGGCCGGCTCTCCATTTTGTATAAAATCAAACGGGGGCCAGTCCAGTTCATTTGCCACCCGGATCTTCGGGTGGGTTTCAAGAAAAGTTCTCTCCGCACGGCTAAGGTTCAGAGCCTGCACAAAAGAGGTTTTGGTTTCCCCCAGCCATTTGTGCTCAAGTGCCGCAATGTCACCGGGGGTGATTGTCAAAAGGGCTTTTTCCAGCATCTGGTGCAGGACGGGCCAGTCTTTTCTGACCATGATGTGCAATGCTTTCTGATCATTGTCGTCATACTGGCTGAACCAGCCCGATATTTTCAATCCGGTCATGAAATTTTTTTTGATCAGGTACTGTGCAACCGCTGACAGCTCAATGGCGGCATCAGCTTTTCCACTGGATACCGCAGCAAACGCCTCCTCAATATTTTTAACTGTCAGCAGATTGATGTCCGGATGGTTGTCAGTCAGGTATGTTTCATAAGCCCATCCTTTGGGAACAGCAATGATTTTACCGGTCAAATCGGCAATATCCAGGATGCCGGGTGCATGGGCCGGCACAACAAAGACGGTTTTATCTTTGTAGAAAGGCCGGGTGAACAGGCCGAACTGTCTGCGTTCCCGGCTCATATAAGCGGATTGCAGTACATCCAGTTCTTTGCTTTTGAACATCTTGAGCAGTTCATTCCACCGGTATCCGTTTATGTATTCAAATGTTATCCCAATCCGGGATGACAGCATATCCATCAGATCAATACTGAGACCGAACGGCTGATTCCCCACAGCAAAGTCAAAGGGGGGCCAGTCCATTTCATTGCTCACCCGGATGACCGGATGGTCTGCAATAAATGTTTTTTCCTGTTCTGTGAGCTTTAAAAACGGCCTGGCATCTGCATATCCTGCTGCAGACAGATGCCAGCATAAAAGAAAAAACAAAAGCGCAGGAATACAGGTGCGCAGACAATTTTTGTGGGGTCCCGGCATGGAAGACTGTCAACTCCGATAAGTTTATGTTAAATAAGAGGCAGCATATCATAAAGATGCATAAGTGCAAACAGCCTCATACCGATTTGTTTCAATTCTCCGGCCAGCTGCGGTATTACAGAAATTACCGCGATATTATGGCCGTGATTTTTTTATGAAAACTTGATATTAAAGAATATGGACTTATTTTTTCAAAAATCGGTCACCACTGGCCTGTAACGGTTTTAACCAAAAAAGAGATTTCCATCATGGGACTGTTTCATCTGCAATCCGTGTTTTCCCCTACCGGGGACCAGCCCAAAGCCATCCAGTACCTGTCTGAAGGGGTGATGGCCCATGAGCCCCACCAGGTGCTTTTGGGGGTGACCGGATCAGGCAAAACATTTACCATGGCCAATATTATCGCCCAGGTGGAAAAAGCCAGCCTGATCATTGCCCCCAATAAAACCCTGGCAGCCCAGCTGTACAATGAATTCAAAGCGTTGTTTCCGGATAACTGCGTGGAATATTTTGTCTCCTATTATGATTATTACCAGCCCGAGGCATATGTCCCGTCCAGCGATACCTATATCCAGAAGGACTCCTCCATCAATGACATCATCGACAAGATGCGCCATTCCGCCACCCGGTCAGTGCTGGCCCGGCCGGATGTCATTGTGGTGGCATCGGTGTCCTGCATCTACGGTCTGGGTGCTCCGGAAGACTACCTGGATCTGCGCATCACCCTGGCCAGGGACATGGAAATTTCCCGGGACAAGGTGATCAAAAAACTGGTGGAAATCCAGTATACCAGAAATGATACCGATTTTCACAGAGGGGTGTTCCGGGTCAGAGGGGACCGGCTGGAAATATTCCCGGCTTACGAAGAAGACAAGGCTGTGCGTATAGATTTTTTCGGGGACACCATTGAAGAGATCTGTGAGATTGACCCCCTGCGCGGAGAGGTGCTCCATACTTTTGACCAGACAGCCATTTATCCGGCATCCCATTATGTGACCAGGCGCCAGACCCGGAAAAAAGCGGTGGAAGGGATTCTTGCCGAACTAAAAGAGCGGCTGGAAGTGCTGCGGTCGGAGAACCGGCTGGTGGAGGCCCAGCGCCTGGAGGAGCGGACCCATTACGACATAGAAATGCTCAATGAGATCGGATACTGCAACGGTATAGAAAACTATTCCCGGCATCTCACCGGCAGGGCCCCGGGGGAGCCCCCCCCCACGCTTCTGGATTACATGCCGGATGATTTTCTTGTGTTTTTTGATGAAAGCCATATTTCCGTGTCCCAGCTGGGGGCCATGTACAAGGCTGACCGTTCCAGAAAGCAGACCCTTGTGGACTATGGATTCCGGCTGCCTTCTGCTGTGGACAACCGGCCCTTGCAGTTTGATGAATTCACGGCCCGGACCTCCAGGATTGTTTATGTGTCTGCCACCCCGGCGGATTATGAGCTGGAAAAGGCAGGCATCCGGGTGGCAGAGCAGATCGTACGCCCCACAGGTCTGCTGGATCCCCGGGTCCGGGTGCGGGATGCCAGAAACCAGGTGGATGATCTGTACGAGGAGATCGTCAAGCGGGTGGAGGCCAATGAACGGGTGCTGGTAACCACCCTGACCAAACGCATGGCCGAAGATTTAACTGAATATTATGCTGACCTGGGGCTGAAAGTGAAATACCTGCATTCCGATATCGCCACCATGGAGCGTATCGAAATTATCCAGGACCTGCGCCAGGGCATATTTGACGTGCTCATCGGTATCAACCTGCTCAGAGAAGGACTGGACATACCGGAAGTGTCCCTGGTGGCTATTCTGGATGCGGACAAGGAAGGATTCCTGCGGTCTTTCCGGTCTTTTGTCCAGATTTTCGGCAGGGCTGCCAGAAATGTATTCGGCCGGGTGATCATGTACGCGGAAAAAGAAACCCGGTCCATGAAAAAGGCCATGGAGGAAACCCGCCGCCGCCGCAGGATCCAGAAAGCCTATAATGATGCCCATAACATTGTTCCGGCCACCATCCAGAAACAGCTCAACGTGTTCACATATCCGAGACAGGGCACTGATGCATCAGAAGAAGCCGCTTCCGTGCATGAAGAGATCCAGGCCTATGATGCAGAAGAACTCAATCTGGAGGACCTTGTCCGGGATCTGGAATACAAGATGAAAAAGGCGGCGGAAAAGCTGGAGTTTGAACAGGCAGCCCGTTACCGGGATAAGATCAGACAATTGACAGAGATGGTGCCGTTTTGACCCCGTTCAATCCCGCACTTGCGGAAAAATACCTTCAGGCCCCCCACAGACCCGGGGTCTACCTGATGAAAGATGCCAAAGCAAAGATTATTTATGTGGGAAAGGCAAAAGACCTGAAAAAGCGGCTGGGGTCCTATTTTGCCAAACAAAATCATCCGGACGGCAAAACCGCAGCCCTGCTGGCCATGGTCAGGGACTTTGACCTGATCATCACTGCGTCTGACCATGAGGCCTTTATCCTGGAATCCAACCTGATAAAAGAGCACCGGCCCAGATATAATGTGCTGCTCAAGGACGGTAAAAATTATCCGCTGCTGCGCATTGACATGAACGCGTCTTTTCCTGCCATCCAGCGGGTGCGCAAAATTAAGAACGACCATGCCCTGTATTTTGGTCCTTATTCTTCCTCCAGCAGTGTGAACCAGACCCTGCGGCAGATTCAGAAAATCTTCAAGCTCAGAAAATGCAAAGATACCCAGTTCAAAAACCGGTCCAGACCCTGTCTCAATTATCAGATCAAGGAATGTATGGGACCCTGCTGTCTGAAGGTGGATGAAGCAGCGTATCTGCAGCAGGTAAAGGATGCAGTGCTGTTTTTAAAGGGCAGGCCCGGCCAGGTGATGCAGAAATTAAAAACACAGATGCAGGCCCATGCCGAATTCCGGGAATTTGAAAAAGCCGCCCAGAAAAGGGATGCCATGTTTGCCATAACCAATATCATGGAAAAACAGGTGGTGGTGTGCGCTGATCTCAAGGACCGGGATGTGATGGGCCTGGCTGCCCGGCAGGGGATGGCTGTTGTCACGGTGATGCTGGTCCGGTCCGGCCGGCTGGTGGATACGGTGCATTATCCCCTGGATCCCGGGTTCAGGGAAAATGATGAAATCCTGCGTGCTTTTTTGTGGCAGTATTATGGCAAAACCCGGTTCCTGCCGGATGTTGTGCTGGTGGACCGGGAGATTGAAAACCTGGATGCCCTGGCATCTGTGCTGCGGGAAAAAAAAGAAAAAAAAGTGGCGGTGCATGTGCCGGTGCGGGGGGAAAAACGCCGGCTGGTGGACATGGCCTGTGTCAATGCCGACCGGGAACTGGAAAAGCTTCTGGTCAAAGAGGAGGCTGCCCGGTCTGCCCTGGTCGTGCTGCAGTCTCTTTTACAGATGAACCGGCTGCCCGAGCGGATCGAATGTTTTGACAATTCCAGTCTTTCCGGCCAGGATCCGGTATCATCCATGGCGGTGTTCGTCGGTGGACGCCCGGAAAAAAGCGCCTACCGCAGATATATTATCCAGGATATTGACCACCCTGATGACTATGCCTGTATGACCCAGGTTCTTACACGCCGCTTTTTAAAGGAACAAACCGAAATGGCCTGGCCGGATCTTGTGGTGGTGGACGGTGGGAAAGGGCAGCTGGGCATGGCAGTGGCAGTGCTCCGGGAACTGGGAATCCAGGGCAGATTTGCTGTGGCCGGGCTGGCCAAAAAAGATGAAACAAAAGGCGAGGATATGGACAAGATTTATATCCCGGGCAGGGCCAATCCTTTGAACACCGCTTCTGCCAGAAAAGCCTTGTTTCTGCTGCAGCAGATAAGGGATGAGGCCCACAGGGTAGCCGTCACCTTCCAGCGCAGCCGGCGGGAAAAACGGGGCAGCCTGTCTGTTTTTGATACTGTCCCCGGCATCGGACCCAAAAAGAAAAAGCTGCTTCTCCGCCGTTTCAAAGGCCTGGAGAATCTGAAAAATGCCACTGTGGGCGAATTGACCGCCCTGCC
The DNA here is from genome assembly GCA_035268565.1 of Desulfotignum sp. Taxonomy (GTDB): domain Bacteria; phylum Desulfobacterota; class Desulfobacteria; order Desulfobacterales; family Desulfobacteraceae; genus Desulfotignum. The sequence continues at coordinate 11,977 of DATFKQ010000172.1, forward strand.
GGGAATTACCGAAGATCTGGCCGGCAGGCTTCTGGAGCGGGTCAATGCGGACCTGTCATGAGCAGTCAAGGGGTCAGGCCCCGGATGTGTGTAAAGCTTTTTTGCTTTACACAGGCTGTGGTAAAGTATAGTAGTCAGGCATGTGTTTTATAACCGCCTTGTTTGGAGAAAGACCATGACAGAAAAATTTGATGAAAACCCGGATGAAAATTCCGAAGAATTGAGTTTTGAAGAACTTTTTGCATCCTATGGAGACAACATGGGCCGCGAACTTAAACCAGGCGATATGGTGGAAGGAAAAATCATATCGGTTGGCAGGGCCAGTGTATATATTGATACCGGCACCAAAAGTGACGGTGTTGTGGAAAAAAACGAGCTGGTGGATGAAAACGGTGAATTTGCCTGGCAGGCGGGTGACACCATAACCTTGTATGTGGTGTCCCTGAGTGAGAGCGAAATCATTTTATCCAGGGCCATTTCCGGTGCGGGAAAAGCGGCCCTGCTGGAAGATGCGGCCCGGAACAAAACCCCGGTGGAAGGAAAGGTAAAGGCTGTTATAAAAGGGGGTTTCAACGTGGATATCCTGGGCAAGCGGGCCTTTTGTCCGGTAAGCCAGATGGATGTCAAATATGTGGAAACCCCTGAGGATTTTGTGGGGCAGACCCATCATTTTCTGGTCACCAGGTATGAGGAAAGCGGCCGCAACATTGTGGTATCCCGCAAAGATCTGCTCACAGCGCAGATGAAAGAAGCCCAGCAGGCATTTCTGGCAGATGTGGCAGTGGGAGATACGATCCAGGGAACCGTTACCCGGCTCATGTCTTACGGGGCATTTGTCGAACTGGCACCGGGTGTGGAGGGCATGGTCCATATCTCCGAATTAAGCTGGTCCAGGATAGACAAACCCGATGACGTGGTGCAGCCCGGAGACACTGTGCTGGTGAAACTGCTGAAAATAGACCACCTGGAAGGACAAGATCTGCCCAAAATTTCCCTGTCAATAAAACAAACGGCTGATGATCCCTGGGACAGCATGGGAACAGCGTTTAAGACTGGTGACCAGGTGACCGGAAAAGTGGTGCGCCTTACCGGTTTCGGCGCATTTGTGGAAATTGCCCCGGGTGTGGACGGCCTGGTGCATATCAGTGAAATGAGCCATACGAAAAGGGTTATGCGGCCTGAGGATGTGGTGGAAAAAGGCGAAGAAATTCAGGTGGTGATAAAATCCATTGATATGGATGCCAAGCGGGTTTCTTTGAGCATCAAGGATGCCCTGGGAGATCCCTGGACCGGAATCTCTGTCAAATATAAACCAGGTGATATCCTGGAAGGGCGGCTGGAAAAAAAAGAGACATTCGGGCTGTTCATCGGCCTGGAACCGGGGGTGACGGGTCTGATGCCCGTATCAGTTGTCAGAAACGCTGCAGATGCCAAATCCTTTGATGCATTGAAACCCGGAGATGCTGTCACTGTGCTCGTCCAGCAGGTGGATGAGGAAAACCGGCGCATCACCCTGGCACCGCCGGCCCAGAAGGATACGGAAAACTGGCAGCAGTTTGCAAAAGACCAGAAGGAAAAACCGATGGGTACCATGGAAAGTGTTTTTCTGGAAGCCATGAAAAAGAAAAAATAGCAGACCAAAGCAAAAGATATGCGGCCGGTAAAATGGCCAACAGTGATGAAAGGATGGATCAGGTGGTCCAGCAGACACAGGGCAGAAGAATTTTATTTGTGGATGATGAAGACTATCTGGCCGAAGTCGGGCGGGAAATGCTTGAAGATTACGGCTATACAGTTGATATCATGACCCGTTCTCCGGCGGCGTTGGAATTGTTTGAAAAAAAACCGTTTCACTATGATGCATTAATCACAGATTATACCATGCCGGAAATGACCGGTGATGTGCTCATGGAAAAAATTTTGCAGATCAGGCCCGGACTGCCCGTGATCATCTGTACCGGTATTACGCCGCCGCCTGAAGTTCTGGACAGGATCCAGTCCGCAACCCTGCTCATGAAACCTTTTGATATGGCTGAACTGCTCCAGGCGGTGGACAGCTTTTGGGAAAATAAAGACATTATTCCATGAACCGGCATCTGTTTATCACAGATCTTGACGGCACCCTGCTCAATGATGACAAGGATATTTCAGGCACAGATCTGGAAACCCTTGTCCGGCTGCAGTCCAGGGGTGTTGTGGTTGCCATTGCCACAGGCCGCAGTCTCTACTCCTTTCAAAAAGCCCTGGCCGCAAAAAAACTGGAAAAAGATATGCTGCCGGTGGATTATCTTTTGTTTTCCACCGGTGCCGGTATTCTGGACCTGAAGCAAAACAAGATTCTGCGGAACTCTGCCATTTCCAGGCCGGATGTGATAAAGATCACCACCTGTTTTGACCGGGCAGGATTTGACTATATGGTCCACAAGGCCATTCCTGACACCCATTTTTTTTTCTACAAATCCCAGGGACATGAAAATCCGGATTTTAACAAACGGATTGACCTGTACCAGTCCTTTGCCAGTCCCCTGCATACGGAATCTGAAGTGTATGCATCAGCGACCCAGGTGCTCGCTGTGGTGCCCCAGGGGCTTGTACCCGGTCAGCTGGCAGAGCTGAAATCAGCGCTGGCCGGCTACAGCGTGATACAGGCCACCTCCCCTTTAGACCACCGGTCTGTATGGATTGAAGTCTTCCATCATCAGACTTCCAAAAGTCAGGCTGCGGCATGGCTTGCCTCGGAACTGAAAATTCCGCGCACCCGGGTTGTTGCTGTGGGAAATGATTACAATGACCAGGATATGCTGGAATGGGCCGGCCAGAGCTTTTGTGTGGCCAATGCTGCGTCCGATCTTGGTACGGGTGTTCTGATGCCGGTTTCCAACAATGCCCACGGGGTAAGCCGGGCTGCCGGTATGTCAGGTCTGCTAAAAGCTAAAAGCTAACAGCTAACAGCTAAAAGCTAAAAGCTAAAAGCTAAAAGCTTTGCCCGCCAGGGCATCAAGGTTACTACAGGTTTTTTACCAAGTGTTTCATGTCCCTGACAGCCTGGTCCATTCCCACGAGAACCGCTCTTGCAACAATGCTGTGGCCGATGGAAAATTCGCGTATTTCACGAAGTCCTTCAAAGGCCTTGATGGTGTTGTAACAGATTCCGTGTCCCGCATTTACCCCCAGTTTGAGCTTTGTTCCGATTTTGGCGGCATCCACGATGCGTAAAAATTCCCGCCGGGCTTTGGTCTCGGTTGCGGCATCGCAAAATGCACCGGTGTGGATTTCAATCATGTCTGCATCTATTTTATGGGCGATTTTGATCTGGTCCAGATCCGGGTCAATAAAGATGCACACCTTTATCCCTGCGTTTTTCAGGGTGGATACCGCTTCCCTGATAATATCCTGGTGGGTAACCAGATCCAGCCCCCCTTCCGTGGTCAGTTCTTCTCTTTTTTCCGGGACCAGGGTGACGGTATGGGGAAGAATATCCAGGGCGATACCCAGCATCTCACTGGTGGCGGCCATCTCCAGAATGAGTTTGGACTGCACGATCTGCCGCAGCAGCCGGACATCCCGTTCCTGGATATGACGGCGGTCTTCTCTCAAATGCACCACAATGGCATCTGCACCGGCAATTTCCGCTGCAACTGCCGCTGCCACCGGGTCAGGGTAATCAATCCCCCGGGCCTGGCGCAGGGTGGCCACATGGTCCACATTCACAGCCAATTCTGCCATTTGTTTTTCCTTTCCTGGTTTAAAATGCTTCTAAATCCGAATTGTTTTCAATCTGTCTTAAAATTTCAAGGCTTTTGGTTTCCATTTCCTGTGCATTGGATGCCGGGGCTTCATGGTCAAATCCCAGGAGGTGAAGAATGCCGTGGACCAGCAGCTGGGACATTCGTTCTTCCAGGGTGATGCCTGCAGCATCTGCTTCTTTGCGGGCGGTTTGTGCAGATATGACCACATCCCCAAGCAGTTCCGGCGTGATGTCGGAAAATTCTCCTTCCTGCATGGGAAAGGCCAGTACATTGGTGGGTCGGCAAATTCCCCGGAAATTCTGGTTGAGTTCCCGGATTTGGGCATCATCCATGATCACAATAGAGATTTCCTGGTGATCACAGCCCAAGGCGTTTAAGATCAGTTCTGTCTTTTTGCGCAGGCCCGGGGTTGACACCATTGCTTTTTGCCGGTTGTCGATCAGTATCTTTGGGGCTGTCATTTTTTTCTTTTTTCTTTTCCTGGGGTTTGTCTGTATATTCGATACGGCTGTGATAAATGCTGGTCAGGATATTGTTAAAGCTTTTGGCAATCTGGTGAAGGTCCTTGAGGGTGAGTTCGCACTCTTCCAGCTGGCCGTCGGCAAAAATATCATTGATCAGTTCCTTGACCCTCCCTCTGATCCGGGCCGGCGTGGGACGTTCCAGTGCCCGCACTGCGGCTTCCACCACATCCGCCAGCATGACGATACCGGTTTCCCGGGTCTGGGGTTTTGGGCCGGGATACCGGAAATTTTCTTCGTTTATATTGTCTTTCCCGCTTTTCAGTGCTTTGTTGTAAAAGTACTTGATCAAGGAAGTGCCGTGGTGCTGGGTGATGCCTTCAATGATTTCATTTCCCAGTTTATAGGATTTTGCCAGTTCCACCCCTTTTTTGACATGCTGGATGAGAATAAGGGCGGACATGGACGGAGACAGCTTGTCATGCCGGTTTTTCCCGTCTGCCTGGTTTTCAATGAAATACATGGTTTTGTCCAGCTTGCCGATATCATGGTAATATGCCATGACCTTGGCCTTGAGACTGCTGGCGTTAATGGCGGAGGCGGCTGCCTCGGATAAAGTGGCCACGATTACACTGTGGTTATAGGTTCCCGGCGCTTCAATCATCAGTTTTTTGATCAATGGCTGGTCCAGATTGGAAAATTCCAGCAATTTGGCTTCTGTGGTATAATCAAAAAGAATTTCAATCAACGGGGTGAATCCGATGGTCAAAGTGGCGGCAAACACCCCGCCGCAAAAAGCGATGAGAATTTCTTTGGCCAGCAGCACAGGTTCCGGCTGGGCAAGGGAATAAAATCCCAGGGAAATGGCAAGGGCCGCATTGAACAAAGACAATTTGAACCCGGCTGTGATAAAGCTTTTGCGTTCCCGGCTCTCCCGTACCAGAAAGGCGGCTGCGCTGCAGCTTAAAAAGAAAAAAATAAACACCTCAAAACTGCCGCCAAAGGATAATCCGGCCAGAACAGACAGCACCAGAGCAAAATAAACCGCAATATCAAAACCCAGAAACAGACAGCATATCATGGCTGCGGCCGGAAGCGGGATGGCCATGAAAAAAGAGGCGGATGCCAGATCCCATGCCTGATTGGGATCAGCAGACTGGACCAGATAGGTGGATATTTTTACAAAGCTCAGGTAAAGTAAAAGGCCCAGGGCCAGAAAAATCATGTGTTTGTTGTGATCATTTTTCAGGGTGTTGTGGTCTTTGAGAAACAGCACATAGGAAACCAGGATCAGAAAAAAAGTGATCAGGGCAATCCCGGTGGCAGACACATAAATGGTTTTTCCTGCAACCTGATCCTGGAGTGCGTTCAGTTTGATCAGTTTGGTTTTGGTTACCCGTTCGCCTTCCCTGATGATCATTTCTCCCGCCTTGATCTGGTACATCACAGGTTTGATATCAGACTGGGCAGCCAGGATTCTTTTCTGGGTTTCGCTTTTATTCATGAAAATGTTGGGCTGCAGCAGGCGCTGGCTGATATCCACGATCAGGTTTGTCAGGTTGTAATTGACGTTTTTCAACAAAGGGGCCCCTTCTATTCTGACCATGGCCTTGGCCTGGTCCGGCCCGTAAAACACCTTGAGGTTGTTGACAATTCTTTCTTCACTGGAGCCAATGGTTCTCAGGATGATGCCCTTGTTTTCTTCTTCCAGCAGTATGTCCTTGTTGGCAACAATCCCGTTGGCCAGCACTTTGCCCATAATGGTCTGGATTTTTTCTGTGATGGCAGGATCAAACCGGTATTTGTGCAGAATGGAGTAGGCCCCTTCATTGATTTCAATGCCCAGTTTTTCTTCAAACCTGGATTTGGTTTCCAGGACCATGGCAAAGGTAGGATCAGGGGGATCTTCCTGGGGATTTTGTTCATCTGTTGTCTGGTTTTCTAGCGGTGCATATACTGCCCGGCCGATCTGCATGGCGGCTTCTATGTTGGCCAGGATCTGGGGCAGCAGACCGGCATCAAAATCATATACTATTCTGACCAGGTCTTTGGCCTGATTTTTTCTGTTTTCAGACACTTCTCTGTCTTCAACGAGAAAATCCTTGTGGGCTTTTATGTCCCGCAGGGCCACATCCCCCACCTCATAGGAAAAGGGAATATTCTGTTGTTCAGGGGTCTGGAAAAGCGTGAATACCAGGGTGATGGCAAACAGCATGAACCATAACAGGTACGGGGTGGTTAATAAAAAAGTTTTGACCTTGTTGGGCCAGATATTAGATTTTGTTTTTTTCATATGCATCAATGATATCGGAAACCAGCTGGTGTCTTACCACATCGTCTTTGGAAAAATAGATAAAATCGATTCCCTTTATGGGAGAAAGGATTTTTCTGACCTCCACAAGGCCGGATTTTTTGCCTGCAGGCAGGTCTATCTGGGTAATATCACCAGTCACAATGGCTTTGGAATTGTATCCGATCCGGGTTAAAAACATTTTCATCTGCTGGGAGGTGGTGTTCTGGGCCTCATCCAGGATAATAAATGCATTGTTCAGGGTTCTGCCCCGCATGAATGCCAGGGGAGCGATTTCGATAATTTCCTGATCAATATACGCCCTGGCTTTTTCAAAGTCCAGCATATCATATAATGCATCGTAAAGAGGGCGCAGATACGGGTTTATTTTTTCCGCCAGGTCTCCGGGCAGAAAACCTAAGGCCTCACCTGCTTCCACTGCCGGACGGGTGAGAATGATTTTCTGGACATCTCCCCTGCAGAGGGCTGCCACTGCCATGGCCATGGCCAGATAGGTTTTTCCGGTTCCGGCAGGGCCGATGCCGAATAAAATATCCCGGGCATGAATGGCATTGACATATCGCTGCTGGGCCAGGCTTCTGGGTCGGATGGGTTTGTTTTTGGCAGTCACGAAAACCGTTTGCAAAAACAAGGCATCCAGCCGGGCTGTACCATCTTTTTTTATCATGGTAATGGCTGCATCAAGGTCTGCCGGTTCCATGGGAATCTTTTCCTTTAAAAGACCATATAACTGAACCAGCAGGGTATGGGCCAGGCGGGTATTTTCGGCATCACCTGAAATGGTGACAACATTTCCCCTGGAATTGATGGTGACATTAAAACTTTTTGCGATTTTGTCAAGGTGGGTATTGTGAAATCCAAACAGCTTCTGGACCAGTGATATGTTGTCAAATTCAATGGTTTTCATGGAGCATAGGGTGCATTTTATTTGGTAAAAGGTCAATAAAAATCTTGACGGGAAAACAGTGGAATTGCTATTTCATAGGTCTTTGGAAACTGTGACGAAAAAGGATAAAGATGAACGGTTTTGACCTGGTTGTCCTGGTGATTGTTCTGTTCTGTATGATCAGGGGCCTTTTTAAGGGACTGATCCGTGAAGTCTCCGGGATTGTTGCCGTGATTGCCGGATTTTACGGGGCGATCACCTATTACTGGATCCTTTCCGATCATCTGGCCTTTTTTATCAGCACACCGGAAACCCGGCATCTGGCCGGGTTTGGTATTCTGTTCTGTGGTATCCTGGTGGTGGTGGGGGTGACAGCTGCGCTGATCCGCAGGCTTTTGCACCTGGTGTTTCTGGGCTGGGTAGACCGCTCATTCGGTCTGATTTTTGGGACCGCCAAAGGGGCATTGATTGTCTCTGTCTTGTTTGTCGTGCTGACAGCATTTATTCCAACAGGCACAGCTTCGGTCATGAAGGAATCTGAATCAGCCCCTTATCTGGCAAAAATATCCAGGACCATGACATTGTTTGTTTCCAGAACCATGCGGGCCGGTTTTCTGCAGCAGCTGGAAAAACTCAAGGTGAAAAAACCATATATACAGGAGGGCAAACCCATTGGAAACACTTTCCCCTATCATGAACATCATCCAGACCCTGCGGGGGGAAAACGGGTGTGCCTGGGATCGCAGACAGACCCCGGCCACCATGTGGAAATGTCTGGCTGAAGAGGTGTATGAACTCCAGGATGCTCTTGTAAATCAGGATCTGGACAACACCTGCGAAGAGATGGGGGATGTGCTGTTTCAAATCCTGTTCATCATGGCAATATTTGATGACACAAAAGAGATACCCATTTCCCGGGTGGTGGATACCGTGGTCCGGAAAATGGTCCGGCGCCACCCCCATGTCTACGGGTCAGCTGTTGTTAAAACGGAAAAAGCCCTGCTGGACCAGTGGGAGAAAATCAAAACCCGGGAAAAAGAGCGGCCGGCAGCAGGTTCTGCACTGGATTCAGTGCCCGGCGGCATGCCCGGTCTGTTGCGCGCATTCAAGGTATCAAAAATAGCGGTCAGGCTGGGGTTTGAATGGGAAAATATCCACCAGGTGCTGGATACGGTTAAAAATGAAATTGCAGAATTCGAAGCAGCCCTGGAAGACAAGAACGAAGATGAAGCCATGCTGGAATTCGGGGATATTTTGTTTTCCCTGGTGAATGTGGCCAGGTATGCCGGGTTCCATCCGGAAACCGCACTGTCCCGCTCCACTGCAAAGTTTGAGGGAAGGTTCCGGTTGATGGAGGCGGAACTGGCCCAAAAGAACCAAAGGTTGGAAGCGTTGTCTGCAGTTGAAAAAGAGGCATTCTGGGACCGGGCAAAAAGCAGCTACGACAAATAGTCTCCCCGCTGGAATTTGATATATTCTGTCTGGGCTGTCACTGCGGTCTGGTTGGCAATATCCCGCAATCCAGCATGGTCAGAACCAAGGAACCGGGTTTCCTTAACCAGCTGGTCTGCTCTGTTATGGATGGTTTCCAGCACCGGCGCCATATGCTTTAAAGACACGCCGGGATCCTGCAGCTGTGCACTGAGGGTGTCCAGCAGTTCCAGCAGTTTTTCAGTGCTGCCGGAAACCACATCCGACTGGGTGGGTATCTGTATGGTCTGAGCAGAGGTGATTTCCCCTAAGCCTTGCGGCGAATTTTTCTGCAGGTCAGACGGCTGTTTTTTATCCAGGGCCCGGGTCAGTGCTGATGTGAACGCATCCTTGTTCCCTGCTTTCCGGGTGCCCTCCTGGGGTCCCTTTATGGGCGGTGTTGTGTCATTTATGTGATGAATATTTACCATATCGGCCTCCTTTTTATATTAGCCATGGTAAAAGCAAAAGATATGCCAGGATGATACCAGGAATGTTTTAGATATAAAATCAAGCAGTTAAAATATTTTGGCCGAGAAGGATTATCTGAATCAGCCAGACGGCCGGTATACACCGGGAAATTTTTGCCGCCTATACCAGTTTGTCCAGTCCGAGCATCATTTTTTCCGCAACCGTCTGTGCATTGACGTTGTATAGACCTGCCTGGACCTGGTCCTTTAGGTCAGATACCTGTTTTTTTCTGTCTGCCGGCTCTGCTTCTATGGCCTGGCTGATTTTCTGGAGATCTCTGGTTGTGTCAGATAATTTGATAGTATCTGATTGCAGCTCATCTGCCTGTCTGCCGGTTTTGGCCGGAACAGCAGCTGGCATTGCCTTGCTGGCATATTGGGCAATAATATTATTATGGTTGGATATTTTCATGATATATACCTCCTTTAAGACGTCATGTTGTTATCAGCAACCTGACGTGCCAGCTCTGTCATTCTGTTTACCACAAACTTTGAATCTTCCACTGACAGGGTATGGCTCACCCTGTTGTTGTGGCTGTCCACTGCTGTATAGGTGAACTGATTTTTGTCCCGGTCAAAGTTGAGTTTTTTGCCAAGTTCTTTTTCAATCTGGCTGGCAATCTGTTCTTCGTTCTTTTCCTTTGGTCCCTCTGTGATAATTTTTTGTACAATACTGGCAGCAACTTTGTCGATAATGGCCTTGCGTTTGCCTTCGGAGGAAATGGTAACATTGTCGGCAGATATATTATGGGCATTGTTGAATTTGTTTCTGCTGAGGATTTTCCCCTGGCTCAACTGTCTGGAATACACCTTTAATACATTCTGTATCTGATAAGAGGGTATCTGCATATAATAATTTTCTCCTTAACCACAGTATCGGTAAGGGAAAATTAAACCTTTAGCTTTTTTTTCAATCCTCAAAATCACCCTCAGGGCCCTTGTCTGAGCTGATACCAGCAGCTTTTACCATAATTTTTTCACGGGTCCATTCCTCTGGAGATTCGATGGTTTCGGCTTTGCCCCCCGGGTCGTGGGAACTGGTGTGAAGAATTTGGGCCATGACAATATCAGCAGTATCAGCTGCATTGAACACCTTGGTGAGCAGGGAATAGACAAAGGCTTCCACGCCTTCTGCCATGCGGTTCCGGATATTTGCGGACTGGGCAAGCAAACGGTTTTCAAAGGGGGCGTTGAGCTTTTTAAAGTTGCCGCCGGTGAGGCTGTGGGATTTTGCATAGGCCAGCATCTGCTCCCACACATTTTCATCAACCCCCTTGTCCGGCTGTTTGATGAAGTTGCCGTCAGAATCCAGAATGGCATTGCCATAGTCATTGACCTCCACCCCCCAGGAAATCATCTGCAGGGCAGTGGCAACATTGGCTTTGGTGGTTCTTGTTTTTGCGGCAATCTCCCGGAGCCGTTCCGAACTGTTGCCCGAGGTGCCGTGCTGTGCTCCGGAGACCTTGTAGGGTGTAAGCGCATCATGGATCTGGGCGGTCAGCTGCACATTTATACCGGCGTCACTTTGCTCGATACCGTGGGTGGTGCCGTTGTTCAGGGCGATCCAGTCCGGAAAAATACCCCGGCTATTAAGGCCCTGGATCAGAAACAAGGCTTCCTGGGCAGTGGACAATCCCAGCTTTCCTTTTATTTCTCCCACTTCTGTTTCAAGGCCGGCCCAGTCCGGAACAAAGGGAAACAGTTCAATATTGGCCAGCAGATTCTGGTCATCGGGCATGTGGGAGGCATCAATGGCAATGGAGGTGATGCCTGCATCAAACAGCGAGGGGATTTCAATTTTTGCAGAGTCGATATCTTCGGGTTTTTTGATGCCGAAATGGTCTGCATGGATGGCCACCGGTATGGTGATGCCCAGTTCGTTCATATAGGCATCTGTCTGCCGGGCAATATTCCACAGGTTGACGGCACAATAGGCATCTTTGCCCCCTTCGGACCGGGCGATTTCAACGATGATGGCGGCATTTGCCCTCTGGGCCGCGCGCAGCGCCCCCCTGATGACAAAAGCGTTTCTGCCGTTGGCGGCAATGGTCATGCAGCCGCCTTTTTTCAGCATGGCCCGGTCAATGTATCTGCCGCTGACAATCAATGCCCTGGAATTGGGGAACAGCTTTTTTACATTGGGGGGCCTGCCAAAATCAAGGGCTGCCTGGAAATCTCCAGAATAATGCTGTGACATGGTTTTTCTCCCGTATGATTTTGTGCTGTTGAAGATTACTATATTTTTTCATGAACACATGTTAAAAGCAAGGATTATCAAATAATGAATTTGTATTCATGGAAAAATTTTTTATTCCTGAACTTTTCAAATGAATTTCCAAATCAAGGCTGTACTATAACTATCTGGAAAATAACATTAAAATCAAACATATGAAAATTCTTTTTCAACAAATATCTGCTTGACTTTTCTAAAAAACTAATGTTAAATAATGAATTATTGTTCATTTTATTGCGGAAAGGCGGGAAAGGCTTGCAAAAAAACAAATCGGAAAAATACCACAAGATTCTCACCAGTGCAGGGGATGTTTTTGCCCGGTTCGGGTTCTACAAGGCCACCATTTCCCAGATAGCTTCCCGGGCCGGGGTGGCTGACGGCACCCTGTATCTGTATTTTAAAAACAAGGATGATATCCTTTATCAGTTTATCAATTATAAAACCGGTGTGGTGTTTGAAAAAATGAACACAGCCGTGGCCCGGGGTAAAAACGCGGAGGAAAAACTGCGCAACCTCATACACTGTCATTTACAGGAGTTCCAGAACGACAAGAACATGGCGGTTATTTTTCAGTCTGAAGTCCGGTATCTGCGGGATATCCAGTCCCAGATCAAAGACATCTCCAAGATGTACCTGGACCTGCTGTCAGATATTATCGAACAGGGGCAGATTGAGGGCTCCATGCGACAGGATCTTTTTGTGGGTCTTGTAAAGCGGTTTATCCTGGGGGCGGTGGAAGGGGTTATTTCCACCTGGGTGTCGGCCGACGGCCGGTATGATCTTGTGGCCATGGCAGATCCCCTGGTGGATCTGTATCTCAACGGGGTCAAAGGAGAATAAACAGTATACAGTAGATAAACGGTATACAGTTTTTAAATGGTTTTGAATCAGGCTTTTTGCTTGACGGGGGTCGCCATCTTTATTAAAGCTCATTGAGCCATTGTTCATAAACTGCAAAAAAAATATATTTTCTGGAGGTAACAGTATATGTCTTCGATCATCGGTCCGGCAAATTTTGACTTTTTCGGGATATTTCCGGCATCAATCCTGGCCTTTATCCTGCCTGTGGTGGGGGTGGGAATATTCGCCTATATCATGGCCCGGCGCCTGGCGCCTCTGGTAAGGGCTGCCCCGGATTACCGTTTTGACCATATCGGCCGGCGGATTCAAAAATTGTTTGTCATCTGGCTGGGCCAGATCAAACAGCCACGGTATATGCTGGCAGGGGTCCTGCATATTGTTATTTTTGCCGGCTTTCTGATTCTGTCCATCCGCTCAATTTCTCTGGTGATCATGGGATTTTCCGAGGGATTTGTCATGCCCGGCTTCAGCGGGTGGGTGGGGGTTGTGTATAATTTTTTAAAGGATTATGCCGCCACCTTTGTGCTCATCGCCTGTATTATTGCGGCTGTCCGCCGGGGATTTTTCAAACCGGCCCGGTACGCAGTGCCGGAAAAATACGGCAAGGACCATACTGCAGAAGCTATCTTTGTACTGGGGATTATTGCTACATTGATGATTTCTGAAAGCCTGTTTGAAGCCTCTGAGCTGGCCTATGCCTTAAAGGAGACCGGCGAGGCACATTTTGTGGCCCCCCTTACCCTGGTATGGATGTTTAAGCATATGCTTTCCGGGGCCTCCTTTGAGTTTCTTCAGGGACTGCACATTTTCTCTTATTTTCTGCATGATGTCACCTTTTTCTTTTTTCTGTGCTTTCTGCCTCTGGGCAAACATTTTCATGTGATCACCTCCCTTTTCAATGTATTTTTCATGCGCCTGGACAAAGGAAAGATCAAACCGGTACAACATGGGGTAACAGCGGAGCAGCTGGATGACCTGGAATCTTTCGGGGTCAAAAAACTGGAAGATTTTACCTGGAAGCACATGCTGGATTTTTATTCGTGTGCCGACTGCGGCAGGTGTTCTGACCAGTGTCCTGCCAATGCCGTGGGCCGGCCCCTTTCCCCGCGGTTTATCAGCATCAAGGCCCGGGATCTGATGTTTAAAAATTACCCCCTGTCCGGTGAAATCTATAAAAGCAGGATGCTGGTGGAAGATATCTATACCGAGGATGAGATCTGGTCCTGCACCACCTGCGGTGCCTGTGAGGAAGAATGCCCCCTTGCCATTGAATATATCGACAAGATGGTGGATCTGCGCCGGGGAATGGTGGATGAGGGCATGGTGCCCCAGTCTTTGCAGAAACCGTTGAAAGCCCTTGAAAAACGCGGCAATCCTTATGGAAAGATGGAGAAAAAACGCGCGGACTGGGCTTTGGAAAAGGAGTTCAAGGCAGTACACACCATCAAGCATCTGGCCAAAGACAAGGCAGACACCCTGTATTTTGTGGACAGTATCACCTCCTATGATGACAATATCCAGGAAATCGCCCGGCACACCGCTGTTATACTCCAGCGGGCAGGGGTGGATTTCGGGATTCTGGGCAAGGAGGAAAAAGACAGCGGTCATGAAGTGCTCCGGTTCGGAGAAGAGATGCTGTACCAGGATTTAAAGGAGCAGAACACCCAGGCCATTCTGGCCACCGGCGTAAAACAGATTGTCACAGCCGACCCCCATGCGTATAATGCTCTGAAAAATGATTATTCCGGACTGCCCCCGGTGCGGCACATCAGCCAGGTGGTGGCGGAAAAGATCACCAGCGGAGCATTGTCCCTCAAGCCCTGTCTTGAGCCGGACAAGGTGTATGTCTACCATGATCCCTGCTACCTGGGACGGCACAACAGGCTGTATGAAGATCCCAGGCAGGCCCTGGATGCCATTGACGGGCTCACCCGGGTGGAGCTGGAAAAAAGCCGGGACCGGTCATTCTGCTGCGGCGGCGGCGGTCTCATGCTGTTTTATGAACCGGAAGAAGACACCCGCATGGGGGTGCTGCGGGTGAACATGGCAGCTGAAGCCGGTGCCAATGTTATTGTCACTGCCTGCCCCTTCTGCCTGGTGAATATCCAGGATGCCATCAAGGTTGCCGGAAAGGAAGGGGAAATGGAAGCACTGGATTTTACAGAACTGATTGTCCGGCATTTACGATAATGATATAAAAAAGCAGACGGCAGGCACCGTCAACCGGTGATCCTGCCCACACAAGCAAAGGAGGTAATACATGGAGATTTTGGTATGTGTCAAGCGTGTTCCGGATACTGCTGAGAATGAATTTGAACTCAATTCAGCGGGCAACGACCTTGACCGTGACGACCTGGTTTACTCAGTGAATGAATGGGATAATTATGCGGTCGAAGAAGCCATCCAGATCGTGGACAATGCGGGCGGCAGCGTTACCGTTGTTACGGTGGGGGATGATGAATCAGAAGAGGTGCTCCGGCGTGAGATGGCCATGGGTGCCAACAATGGCGTGCTTTTGAGTGATGAGGGATTTGAGGGATCCGATGGGAAAGGCATTGCCGCCATCCTCAAGGCGGAAATTGAAAAAGGCAAATACGACCTGATCCTCACCGGTGCCCAGGCAGATGAAGGGGCCGGCCAGGTGGGGGGTATGCTGGCTGCCATGCTGGATTATCCCTATGCCTCTTTGGTGAACAAAATCGAAGTTGTTGATGATGCCGTCATCAAAGTGGGCCGGGAAATCGAAGGTGGAAACCAGGAAATGAATGAGATCCAGCTTCCCTGTGTGCTGTCCATCCAGACCGGTATCAATGAACCCCGGTATGTGGGGATCCGGGGCATCCGGAAAGTGGCCAGTGTGGATATCCCGGTAAAAGGGGCAGGAGACCTGGGTCTTGATGCCGCCACAGTGGGCGATGCCGGCGCAAAAACCAGACGGGTGGATTATTTTGTACCGGATCTCGGAGAGGGAGCGGAAATGCTGGAAGGCTCCACAGACGAGATCATTGAAAAGCTGATTGAAAAGCTGAAAGCCAAAGGAGGACTTTGATCATGACACAGATTTTTGCATATATTCCCTTTAAAAACGGCAGCGCAGAAGATGTGGCATTGGAGTATCCTGACGCGGCCGGAAAAATTGATCCAACCGCAAGCCTGACCGCGGTTGTTGCAGGTGCAGACCCGGATGCGGATGCAGTGGCACAGGAGATGGTCAAAACCTACAAAGAGGTCATCAAAATCAGCCATCCGGACCTGGCCTATCCCAATGCCGAACTGGTGAGAAAGGCTCTGACAGATGCACTGCCCCATGATGCGGTTATCCTGGTGCCCCATGATACCTTTGGCATGGACCTGGCCCCGGGCCTGTCCGTGAAAATGGATGCTGCCTATGCTGCCGACATTGTCGATATCGAGGGGCTGGACGGCACCAGCCTGAAAATGATCCGCCAGGAACTGGGGGGGGCGGTATATACCCATGTGACCGCCGATATATCTGCAGGTGCAGTAATCACTATCCGTCCGGGGTCTTTTGCCCCCACCGAAGAAGGTTCTGCCGGGGGCACGGTAATTGATAAATCAGGGGAAGTCAAAGACCTTGCCGCCAGAAGAAAATTTCTGGAAGTGGTGGTGGCGGAAGTGGGAGATGTGGACATCACCAAGTCTGACGTCCTGGTTTCCATCGGCCGGGGTATTGAAGATGAGGAAAACATTGAGCTGGCCCAGGAACTCGCAGAAGCCATGGGTGCGGTTGTCTCCTGTTCCCGGCCCATCGTGGATGCCAAATGGCTGGAAAAATCCCGCCAGGTGGGTACCTCCGGCCAGACCGTCAAACCCAAGGTGTACCTGGCCATGGGTATCTCAGGTTCTTTTCAGCACCTGGGCGGGGTCAAGGGAAATCCCTTTATCGTGGCAGTGAACAAAAATCCCAAAGCTCCGATTTTCCAGGTGGCTGATGTGGGCATTGTGGAAGACATCCTGGAATTCATACCGGAGCTGACCGAAGCCATTAAATCCCAGTAGGGTGATCTGATCCCCTGGCCTATGACCGATATCCGAGCCTGTGGACTTTTTGGATCAATGGGCCAGGGCCTTGTGATTTCAGCAGAAAAAGGCTGTAACAGAGACATTTTACCGTGTCTGTTGCAGCCTTTTTGTCTGTTATAGCCGCGCAGGGTACTCTCTGACCTGCCATCAATTTTTCCACTTATAAACCCTCTGAAATCTCCAGGTGGGGGTTTACATTTTTCTTTCGTCCAACAGTTTTCTTCCGGCTGCAACCGGGCAGGTGCACGTGCACCCTGATCAGTGAATGCGAGGAAAATCTGTTAAAATTCTCATTTTGGTTATATTTTGTTATTTATGGTTGGTATTAGAAAAAACAAAATTGTTATTGACCATAATTAACAAAAAAGGTATTACTATTTCTTGATAAGGATCGAAAACCCTTGGCGGGAAATTATACAACAGGGGCACTGCCTGCAACTGAAAACCAGAAGAAAAGATAACCCGCTGTGAAAACAAAACAGGACCAGAAAGGAGACAATGAATGAAAAATGTATGGAAAATTATAGCAACGGCCT
>DATFKQ010000173.1:0-19587 GCA_035268565.1 Desulfotignum sp.
ACGGTCTGCATGGCCCGGCTCTGGCCGATGATGGCATCACCCGGTTGTTTGTCAGGGATGGCATCCACCGTCACCGGGGATCGCATGAAATACCCGGCCTCAATGGCCTGGGTGATAAGGTTCAGCATTTCAGGGATTTCAAAAGGTTTCAGTACATAATCATAGGCCCCCATTTTGGTGGCTTCGATGGCGGTTTCCGTGGTGCCGAAAGCGGTGACGATGATCACCGGGAGTTTCGGGTCCTTTTTTTTGATCTGTTTAAAGGTTTCCATGCCGTCCATGCCGGGCAGCCGCATGTCCAGGATCACCAGGTCCAGGGGCTGCTGGGTCACGATTTCAATGCCGGATTCGCCTGAAGCCGCCCCAAGCACGGAATAGTTCTCTTCTCTCAACAGTTTGCAGAAACTGATGCGCAGCTGGTCATCATCATCTATCACAAGAATGGTATTCATTGGACGTGTCCTGTAGCTGGCCATGGCCGGTCATCACCAAAAAAGTCACCAGAATGACAGATATACCATGGCCGTCCGGCCGGTTCAATACACAATGTAACCGCCCTTGTCTTTACTTCAGACACTGAAAAAAAGTGGATGGCAGGGCCTCAAAGGCTATCCCGGAACAGCGGGGTGATGCCGAAGCGCAGCCATTTGAAGCCCTCCCGCTCCTTTGGAGAGATGTTCCTGCCGATCCTTGCCATAAAAATATTTTCCGGGTTCAGGCAGACATTGGGTTCGTTGGTCTGGTAAGACGCAAACCCGAACCTGGCATACAGGTGTAAAAGCATATGCCTGTATCTTTCCCTGCTCATGCCGGAACCGGCAAGATCCCACAGCCAGGAATAGGCGGAAAGGCAAATGATCCGGTCCTCCAGGCAGACAGTTGAAAACAGCTCCGACAGCAGGCGTGTGGCAATCCCCTGCTGCCGGAACTGCCTGGCCACTTCAACAGCGGATAGTTCCCGGATCATGCGGTTCCTGCAGCTTGCCCAGCGGGATGTGCTGCCGGGGGGAGAAATGACGGCAAATCCCACAATGGTTTTGTTTTCCAGAAGAGCCAGGCATACAGCCACATCCGATGCAGCACATTTTGCCTGGATCTGTTCCTGTGTGTACAGGGGAGTATATGTTTTGTCCTGCAGGTCAAATACAGATTCAAGGGTTTTCAGCAGTTCCGGGGTCGGACCGGCATGAATATAAATATTTTCTTGTGGAATGGTCATATTTCCTGAGAGAGGCCCTGATCATCAACCGCTTGTTTCAGAAGACAGTATGTATTCTGATCCGAATTTCTGTTCAAATGCGCATGCGATTATTTTTGCCACGTGGACAGCGTCTTTGAAGTAATCCCTGTTGATGACCAGATCAAATCCGTCAGAAGCTGCTTCTTCTTTCTGGAAAACGGTTTTGAAAAACTGTTTCTGTTCTTTATCAAATCGGTCAAGATGCTTTTCAGCCTCGGATCTGTCAATGTTTAAAAGGTTTGCCAGTCGATCCATTCGGTATTTTTTGCTGCAAATGATCCGCACGGATAAATTCAAATCCCAGGGCAGAATAAAATGGGCACCCCTTCCCACAAAAATAGTGGGTTCAGTGGCGGCCAGTGCAGTGACTGTTTTTGCCAGCTGTCTGGCATAGTCACTTTTGATAAAGGCCTTTTCCCTGGTGATCATGGCAAGCCATTCATTTATCCGGCCGGGATACCGTTCATCAAACAGTTCAATAAGTTTGACTGAGAGGTTTGCATCCTCAGCCATATGTTCCATGATTTCCCTGTCAACCACCCGGTAGTGGATGGTTTGGGCCAGGAGATCTGCTATCTCCAATGCACCTACACCGATTTGTCTTGAAAAACTGATAGTCGGGAAGTGAATGGGTTTTTTTACAGCCTGTTTTTTTTCAGCCTCTTCTTTGGCCCATTTTTTGAAATAGTTGTCCACCCACTGATCAGGGCTTTGCCTTTTTTTCCCATAAAATCCGGGACGATATCCTGCTTCCTTTTTCATGGTATCTCTCCCTTTTACATCATTTTGCCGTCTTGTTGTCACCCTTTTTCTGACAGTTTATTCAGGTACGGTAACAAGGTTGTTTTGAGAACCAAAGCAGTTCTCACAGGTCTGGTTGTTGACAGGATCCATCTGCCAGTTTCCGTCAACCATGTATTTGTACTCATATGTGTTGGGAGCGAGCATCAGAAAAGCTTCCCAATCCCCTGAAACGCCCTTTTTCAGGGGATGCTTCCGGGGGTTCCAGCGGTTGAAATCTCCGGCCAGCAAAACGCTTTCAGCCTGTGGTGCATGGAAGGAAAATGCCACTTTCTTGCGGGACGGTTTTTGTTTTTTGATGAACATCTCAGGCCTCCTTGGAATTTCAGGTTATGGTATGTCGGTGAGCCATGTCTTGCGCTGATCTTTTAGCAAGTAATGTTAGCAAGTAATATGCCAGCTTAATCAAAGACAGAACCAACCGGAAACAGGGGAATTTCCTTGCTGCCAATCCAAAGGTTTCAAACCGGATGTAAACAAAAAAAAAGAAAAAATGTTTCCAGACTGAAAAAAAAACTGACAGGTGTGAAATTATGTGCGATTCCATTTGACAAAATCCGCGTGAGTGAATAAATAGTGACGTGACATGGATAATATGGCACTGTCCAATCAGGATAAACAGCAGGAGGAAAAATCTCCTTGAAGCAGGAATTTACAGGTGGTTGACAACCGGGGGAAAAAAAATACAGGGTCTGCTTCTTATGCTGACTTCAGGTTTAAAATCGCACTGCTGATTGTAGTCGTTTCTCTGGCTCCCCTGTTTCTGGTAACCGGAACGATTCTGTACCAGTTCCATTTGTTCTCAAACAAGATGGTGCATGCCCATTTAGATGAAATGGTTCTCAAGCACCGGCAGAAGATAGATGATTTTCTCAAACAGAAGTTGAACGATATCAGTCACCTGTCGAGAAATTACGCGTTGTCCCAATTACAGGAAAAACAGTTTCTACACCAACGGCTGCGGACCCTTCACGCTGACTATGGTTATGTATTTGTGGACCTGGGGCTCATTGATGACAGCGGACATCAGCTGTCCTATGCCGGGCCCTTTGATCTGGATGATGTGGATTACAGCGGTTCTGAATGGTTTGAAAAAGCCAGAATCAGGGATGCCTATATCAGTGATGTATTTCTGGGTCTGCGGGGCCAGCCCCATTTTATCGTGGCGGTGAAACGGATATGGGAGGGACGTGAATACCTGGTGCGGGCCACCATCGATTTTGTCGCCTTTAATACACTGGTTGAAGATTTCACCATGGGAAAAACCGGCACTGCCTTTATCCTGAATCATCAGGGAGAGTTCCAGACCCAGCCGCCTAAAGGAACACTCAAGCTGACCATGCAGCAGTATATGAATCTGTTTGAAATGGGGGAGAGCGTAAGGGGGGGCGCGGTGTCACGGAAAAATCAGAGCCGGCGGGAGTTTTCACAGGATCCCGGTCAAAGTGAACTCTACCAGATCGCCCGGGAATATGAATTCCCAAAAAACGAATACACAACCAAAAGGCCGCATAAGTATAAAACATTCACAGTGGAAAAAACGGCACAAAACGGGGCACAGTATCTGGTTATTGCCGCGTTCCTCAAGAATGATGACTGGCTGCTGATTTTTCAGCAGGAAAAGAAAGATGCATTTGCCGAACTGAATAAAACCCAGATCATCGCTGTCCTGATTCTGCTTGCCGGGGCAGTGGTCATTATTTTTATGGCATTTTTCATTTCAGGACAGCTGGTCAAACGGATTGCCCGGCTGGATTCTGAAAAAGAGGTGATGAACCAGCAGATCGTGGAGACCGGCAAACTGGCTTCCATTGGTGAGCTGGCTGCAGGCATCGCCCATGAGATCAACAATCCGGTGGCTATTATGGTGGAAGAGGCCGGCTGGATTCAGGACCTGCTGGAAGAGGGCATAGACAAGGCAGATAATTTTGAGGAATTCAAACGGGCCCTCAAACAGATCGAAACCCAGGGCCACCGGTGCAAAGGGATCACCCATAAGCTGCTCAGTTTTGCCAGAAAAACCGACTCCCGGGTGGAGACGATTCAGATCAACGAATTTGTAACCGAGGTGGTGGATCTGTTATCCCAGAAATTCAAATATGCCAACATTGAAGTGGATGTGCAGTTGAACCCGCACCTGCCTTCCATTGAGGCTTCCGCCACAGAAATACAGCAGGTGCTGATGAACATTCTGCAGAATGCGGTATATGCCATGGAAAAGACAGGCGGAAAAATCATCATTGTCACCGGTACCGAAAGTCAGAATCTTACCATATCCATCAACGATAACGGGCCTGGTATCCCGCCGGACAATCTGGCCCGGATTTTTGATCCGTTTTTTACCACCAGGCCGGTGGGCAAAGGCACCGGCCTGGGGCTGTCCATCTGTTACGGCATCATCAACAAGATGGGCGGCCGGATCGATGTGGACAGCAAAGTGGATGAAGGAACCACATTTACGATCGTGCTGCCTTTGGATAAACAGGAACCAAAAAGTTAAGGAGAATATAAAATGGCTGTTGCAAAAATTTTACTTGTGGACGATGAGGTACCGTTTGTGGATACCATGATCAAGCGGTTGACCAAAAGAAATATGGAGGTTCTGCCGGCCTACAGCGGTGATGAAGCCTTGAAAAAGCTCACAGACCACAAGCGTGTGGAGGTGGTGATCCTGGATGTGAAGATGCCGGGCATGGACGGCATCGATACCCTCAAAGAGATTAAAAAGAAGTTTCCCCTGGTGGAGGTGATCATGCTCACCGGCCATGCAACGGTGGAATCCGCCATCGAAGGCATGAAGCTGGGTGCGTTTGATTACCTGATGAAACCCAGCGACATTGATCAGCTTGTGGAGAAGGTGACAGAGGCGGCTGCCAAAAAGCGGGTCCATGAGGAAAAAATCATCGAAGCCCAGATGCGTAAAATAACCACCCGGGGCCGATAGCCAGGCTGTTCAGGTGGCAGGCTTTTCCTGGAACGCTTCCTGGATTTTTTCGACCAGGGTTTCCAGTTCACAGGGCTTCATGAGATAATCATAAGCACCTAAAGCCAGACCCTTTTCACAGGCCTCAGCCGACCCATGGCCGGTGAGCATGATGACCTGAAGGGAGGGGTCCACCTGTTTGGCGATTTTTAAAAGTTCAATGCCGTCCATATCCGGCATTTTCAGGTCAAGAACAGCCACATCAAACTGCTGGGTGCGTAAAATCAAAAGTGCCTCCGGGCTGGTGTAGGCCTTTTGTACATTAAATCCCCGTTTGCCCAGCCGGTTGGCAAGCACATCGGCATAAGCGATTTCATCATCCACCAGCAGCAGCCGGATCTCATCTTTTTTGGGGGGATCCGGTTGTCTGCCAGGGGAGGGGATTTTTTTTTTGTTTTCGGTCATATTTCAGTTTTCTGCCTTATTTTTTCACCGGAAGGGTGATGGTGAAGGTGGTGCCCTTGCTGACCTCACTTTCCACGGCAATCAATCCCCCCAGGCTGGTGATAATTCCCCAGGAAACATACAGTCCCATACCGGTTCCCTGGTCTGCTTCCTTGGTGGTGAAAAACGGTTCAAAAATCCGGGCCAGATTTTCCCTGGAGATCCCGCATCCGTTATCCTTAACAATAATTTTGGCTTCTTCAAGGGTTGCGGTGAGACTGATAAACACCTGTTCCCCATCATCGGTGGCCTGGACCGAATTGGACAGCAGGTTCAAAAGTACCTGGAGCAGCTGCAGCGGATCTGTCCAGGCAGACGGGTGGGGTTCCTGAGATGTAAGTGAAATGGAAATGCCGCGAAGGGATGCTTCCGGTTCAACCAGGGTGATGGCTTCTTGGGCCAGCTTATGAAGGTCGGTCTCCACAAAGCTGGATGGGTCTGCCGTATCAGTGGTCTGGGTCTTCACCGCCTGGAGGAGCTGCTGGGTTATTTTTCCAGCCCGTTTCACTGCTTTTTCAATACGTTCCAGCCCTTTTTGAAAGTCACCTTTCCGGGGCATATTCTGCATTTCCGATTTATCCAGAATCTGTTGCAGCCATCCGGCTGAATCCTGAATAACCGCCAGGGGGTTGTTGATCTCATGGGCCACCCCACTGGCCATGGTACCTAACGCCACCAGCCGTTCCGCCACCACCATCTGCTGGGTTATCCGTTCCTTGAACGCAGCGTCCTCTTTTTCCGCCTGAATACGCTGCATTTTATGATGGGCCTGTTTGATTTTCCGGATCAGATGTTCCAGTTCCACCGGTTTGCTCAAATAGTCAAATGCCCCTGATTTGATGCCTTCAACCCCTCCCTGGATGTCTGCATGGCCGGTGAGCATGATCACTTCGGTCATGCCCGGCATTTTTTTGATGCGGCGAAGACACTCTATGCCATCCATGCCCGGCATTTTTATGTCAAGAATGACAATTTCGGCGCTTTCTTGTTCCAGCATCTGAAGGGCATTTTCTCCCCGGTCTGTCTGGCGGACATGGATGCCCCGGCGGGTGAGGCGTTTGGAAAGAATCTGACGGAAATCGTCTTCATCATCAACAAGCAGCACGTCGATTGGATCGGTAATATTCGTTTTTTCCATCACCGGGGTTTCCGTCAGGATTAAATTTTACTCTGGCGCAGCAGCATGGCTCTTTCCGCCTTTTGTATCCGCTCCACCTGTTCTTTTCTGCGTTCCCGGGCCCGGTTGAGTTTTTCCGTCAGCTCCTTGAAATCAGCCGGTTTGAGCAGAAAGTCAAATGCGCCCAGTTTCATGCCTTCAACCGCAGCCTGTATGGTGCCGTGTCCCGTCAACATGATCACTTCCACCAGGGGGTGCAGCTTCTTGATTTTTTTCAGTGTTTCAATGCCATCCATACCCGGCATTTTAACATCCAGGATGATAACATCAATGGTTTTTTTTTCCAGGGTCTCCAGGCACTCCTGGCCGCTATAGGCAGCCAGGACATCTTCTCCATTTTCCTGGAGTCTGAGACTCAGCATTTCCACGAAGTCTTTTTCATCATCAACCAGCAGGATGTGACTCGGTGTTTTAAACATCATAACCTCCTAATATTTTCTCGTTATAGTATGAATTGGCGTATAGTGATTTTCTCTCTTTGCAGGCATGAACACCCCCATTAAATGAACCCGATGAGGGGCCAGTACAGCAGCATGCTCAGGACGCATACCACCAGCAGTATCAGGCACCAGGGCACCGCCACCTTGATGAAGTCCTTTTGGGAAAAATATCCGGTACTGTAGGCAATAATGGTGGGCGGACATCCGATGACCAGCATGATGAACGAGGTGGTCATGGGTGCCATCATGGCAACGGACCGGGGGGACATCTCCATCAGTTCCGCCATGGGCAGGGTGATGGGCAGCATCAACGCCACGGCCGCGGAATTGGACATCATGCTGGACAGAAACGAGCCGAAAAATCCCATGCCATAATATACCACTACCATGGGCTGGCCGTCCAGAAGGGGGAGACACACCTCTGCCAGGAACCGTCCGGCACCACTGTCCAGCATGGCCACCCCCAGGGATACCCCGGCACCGAAAACGATCCAGGATTCCCAGGGGAATTTATCACAGATGGTTCTGAAAGAGATCCAGCCGGGGCCACAGAAACCCAGGATGGCAAAGGCCGCCGGGACACTGTAATGCCATTTGGTCAGGTCTCCCATGAACCAGAGGATGAAGGTTGTCACAAACACCACCAGCACACCGGTTTCCGCTGTTTTCATGGGACCCGGATCTGCCAGCTCCACCCCTTCCAGCTCTTTTTCCCGGGGCCGGATCAATACCCAGAGAATGGCCCAGGTGGCCACAGCCGTTAGAATGCAGATAGGAAACTGAATGATAATGTATCTAACAAATCCGATGGAAAGGGCGCCTTCACTGAATTTGCTGAGAATTTCCAGGGCCAGGGGGTTGCGCCCGCCGCCCAGCAGGGTACCGAAGCCGCCGGCCGAAGAGGCCAGGGGGATCAGCAGCATGAAAAACAGCGGCAGCCGGTGTCCCTGGCCCGGCTGCATGCCCATGCTCATGAACACAGGGACGAATGCGAACACCATGATCACGGTGATGGTAGCGTCATGGAACACGGTGGAAGTCATGGTACACCCGATGGCCAGAATCAGGCTCAGCCGCTTGACCCGGGTGCCGGCAAATTTGAGCAGGTTGTACATGATGCGGTTGGCCAGACCCACTTCATTGAGCACCACCCCGAACATGATGATCATGAGAACAAACATGACCGCCGGGCTGGCAAAGGGTGACCAGGCGGACTGGGCCGTCTGGATTTTGAGAAAAATCAGCCCGGCACCGGATAAAAGGGCGGTGGCACCGATGGGGATGGCCTCACTGACCCACAAAAAGACCACCACCGCCAGCAGCCCCAGAAGACGCTGGCCTTCCGGGGTCAGGTTTTCCGGCCTTGGCAGCAGCATGATCACGATCCCTAAGATCAGTGCAATGGCAACTTTGATACAGATGGAGCGGAGGGTTGCCGGCTCCCTTACATTTGCTGTGTCAGCCATAGTATGGTTTTCCTTCATGTTTTGGTTATTCAATGTCAGGTATAACGGGTTCTACAGCCATTTTTGAACAAACAATCAAAGCAAACACGATTTTTACAGCTGATCCTTTTGGGATTTCTGGATGGTAAATTATCGGTGAGCCGCCCGGTGCAAACACAGGATAAGCCGGGCGGTTTTCCTGTTATTTATATAAACCCGATCAGGGGCCAGTACACCAGCATGCTGATCACGCACACCACCAGGAGAACCAGACACCAGGGAATGGCGATTTTCATGAAATCCACCTGAGAAAAGTATCCGGTGCTGTAGGCGATGATGGTGGGCGGGCAGCCGATGACCAGCATGATGAACGAGGTGGTCATGGGTGCCATCAGGGCCACGGATTTCGGAGACATCTCCATCAGTTCCGCCATGGGCAGGGTGATGGGCAGCATAAGGGCCACGGCGGCCGAGTTGGACATCAGGCTGGACAGGAACGAACCGAAAAAACTCATGCCGTAGTACACTACGAATTCGGGTTTGCCGTCCAGAAGCGGCAGGCACACCTCTGCCAGGTACCGTCCGGCCCCGCTGTCCAGCATGGCCACCCCCAGAGAGACCCCGGCACCGAAAACAATCCAGGATTCCCAGGGAAACTTGTCACAAATGGTTCTGAAGGTAATCCATCCGGGCCCGCAGAATCCCAGGATGGCAAAGGCGGCCGGCACACTGTAATGCCACCCGGTCAGGTCTCCCATGAACCAGAGCACAAAGGTGAAGATAAAAATCACCAGAACACCGATCTCTGCTGTTTTCATGGGGCCGGGATTTGTCAATTCAACCCCTTCCAGCTCTTTTTCTTTGGGCCGAAGCAGTATCCATAACACCGCCCAGGTGGCCACTGCCGTTACCACACAGATGGGAAACTGGATAAATATATATTCCAGAAACCCCACAGATATGGTGCCCCCGCTGAATTTGTTCAGAACCTCCAGTGCCAGCGGGTTGCGCCCGCCGCCCAGCAGGGTGCCGAACCCGCCGGCAGAGGAGGACAGAGGGATCAGCAGCATAAAAAACATGGGCAGCCGGTGTCCCTGGCCTGGTTTCAGACCCATGCTCATGAACACGGGCACAAAAGCGAACACCATGATCACGGTGATGGTGGCGTCATGGAACACGGATGAGGTAATGGTACACCCCACCGCCAGAATCAAACTCAGGCGTTTGATTTTTGTGCCGGCAAACTTGAGCAGGTTGTACATGATACGGTTGGCCAGGCCCACTTCATTGAGCACCACGCCGAACATGATGATCATGAGGACGAACATGACGGCCGGGCTGGCAAAAGGAGCCCAGGCTGCCTGGGCCGGCTGGATGTTCAGGAAAATCAGCCCGGCCCCGGCCAGCAGCGCCGTGGCACCGATGGGGACGGCTTCGCTCACCCACAAAAAAACGACAAAGGTCAACAAAGCCAGAAGCCGATGGCCTTCCGGGGTAAGGGTTTCCGGCCGGGGCAGCAGCATGACCAGAATGCCCAGGGCCAGGGAGATGATAAATTTTATAATGATCGACTTGGTGCTTGCCGGTTCTTTCAGAGATTCAACTTCAGCCATAACACAATTACTCCAAATATGTTTTTAGGATTATCGTTCATGTTATCATGATGAAACTGTCCTTAAGAATAAAAATAACCACATATTTTAAATACTGGACTGTTTGAACGCTTCAGCCAGCCTGATTTTTTCCTCAATTTCCAGATGCCGGGCAAAGGCCTGTTCCGCCTTTGCTATCAGATCTTCTATACTGGTGGGTTTCTGAAGATAATCCGTGGCCCCGGATTTCAACCCTTCCACAGCCGAATCCGCGGTGGCGTGCCCGGTGAGCATGATCACCTCAATTCTGGGATGGTGCTGCTTTATTTTCTTCAGGGTTTCCACCCCGTCCATGCCCGGCATTTTTACATCCAGGATCACCACATGCACCAGTTTCTGTTTCAGTTTTTCCAGACATTCATCACCGCTTACGGCGGTGATCACATCATATCCTTTCTTGCGGATCATTTTACCGGTGGTTTGAAGAAACCGTTCTTCATCATCCACCAGCATGAGCCGCATTTTAACCATGGTTACCATTTTATTCTCCTCATAATTCTGACAGCATTGTTCTGGTATTGATCATCCGCCCCCATTCATGTCTGAATGACCGGATGCATATATTCTTGGTTCACATCAATTTTCCTGTACCTGGCATTGTTTAATCATATTGAATATGGTCTCCACCACATCGCTGAGCCGTAAAATCCCTGTGATGTCCCGGGTGTTTTTCACCAGCAGAGACTGGGTTCTGACCAGAACGAACTGGTGGACGGCCTGGTCCAGGGAGGCATCTTCTTTGATGTAATCCGATTCTGCAGGGATATGCATGAAATCTTTGGCAAGGCAGGCGGCAGCCTTGCCGCACAGGTTGTGCAGGGGTTTTTCCCACAGATTGTATTTTTGGATCTGGGAATGGAACTGCTGCGGAGAATAATCAGCCACCAGATGATATTTGGATCCCAGTTTCCGGTTGATGGTATGGTAGAGTTCTTCGATTTCATTATATTTGGGTTCAAGTCCCTGGAGAAAATCCAGGTAGCTGATCCGCCCCACCACCTGTTTCCGGCTGTTGGTCACAAGGATGGCCCGGTGTTTGAGTTTTTCCTTGTCAAACCGGTCCCTGGCCTGCTCCAGTGCCAGAACCGCTTCCGCCATGGTGGCGTTTTCATCCACTGTAGCATAATCTGCCAGAGGAACCATTATCTCTTTTACAAGGGTGGTTTTCATATTTTTCCTCTCTAAAATTTTCTGTCTAAATACAAACAAATCATTTTTTTTATCAGATCCGTTATAACCTGTAAAATGTTTTCGGATTACCTGTTTCTAAAAGCTGATTTTTTCACATTTGCTTATATTTTGTTTGATTTATGCAAGTATTATACCGGTAAACAGTTGCTCCCATTTGTCCATCCAACCACCCGCCCAACGAACAGATGGTGCTGAGATATTGAAGTTTTGAGCAGTCCAGGTACCTTTTCAATTCCCTGCGCAATTTTGAAAATTTTATCAACCCGTAAAAATACCTGACACCCGGCAAAAGATTGTTACGGTCAAGATGCCATAATCCAGGTTAACCCGGCTGAAATTGAACTGGCATGTTACTTGCTGATCCGCTCATTATCAGGAGCTCTTTTGACGGACCATGATCCTGACAAAATGTAAAGGAGCAGCAAAATGAAAATAATCAAAATGGCCAACAAGGGCCGTGGTAATCTGTCCCGGGTGCTGTTCGGCAGTGCGGCGGAAAAGGTGCTCCGGCACTCTCCGGTGCCCGTGGTCAGTGTTAGAAATACGGACACCTTTATGGGAAGACAATAGATGGACAGAAACAGGGCAGAAGGAAACAGCCGGGTCAGACGGGTAAAGCGCAACATCCTGACCAATATGGTTGTGATCCCGCTGATCCCGCTGTTTCTGGCTGTGGGCATCAGTTTCTATTATTTTACCACTGCCCTGGAAAACAGCTCCACCAACAGCCTGAAACGCATTGTGGGGGACCACCGGGACATGATTGAATCCTTTCTGATGGAACGAAAATCCGATCTGGAAATGGTGACCCGCCTGTTTGATTTTGCATCCATCAACAGCCGTCAGGTCATTGATAACATGTTCGGGGTCCTGAAAACCAAATCCGGCGCCTTCATAGACCTGGGACTGTTTGATTCCCGGGGACTTCATGTCAGGTACTCAGGCCAGTACCAGTTGACCGGAAAGCTTTACAGCGATGAATTCTGGTTCAAAGAGGTCATGGAAAAAGGCCGGTATATCAGCGATGTGTTCCTGGGGTACCGGAATGTCCCCCATTTCATCATTGCGGTGAAAAAAGGGGATGGAAAGAATGCCTGGGTCCTCCGGGCCACCATCGACACCCTGTATTTCGACCGGCTGGTTTCCAGTGTGAGAATCGGCACTTCCGGAGAGGCCTACATTCTGAACAAAAACGGCATCGCCCAGACCGGCAGGCGGTCCGGCGGTATCCATGTCATGGAGGAAGATCCGGAATTCTCAGCGTTTCCATCGTCAGACAGCAGCATTCACACCTTTCTCAAATCCGATCCCCGGGGAGTCAAATATCTGTATGCCACCACCTGGCTCAAGGATCTGGAATGGCTTCTGGTGGTGAGACAGAAAAAAAAAGACGCGTTCCGGTTTTTTTACTATGCCCTGTATGCCAGCCTGGTGATCATGGCAGTGGGCATTGCCATCATCGTGGGCATGTCATTTTTCATGACGGAAAAACTGTTCATGCGCATGGAGCAGCTGGGCCGGGATAAAAAAGAGCTGGGCAATCAGCTGATCCGGGCCACCCAGCTGGCAGAGGTGGGAGAAATGGCGGCCGGGTTTGCCCATGAGATCAACAATCCGCTGCAGATAATAAGGAGTGAGCACGCCCTGGTGGTCTCTGTACTTAATGAAATGTTTGAAAAAAACAAAATCGGCCGTGATGATGAGGATGTTGTGGAAATTCAGGATTCTCTGTCCCAGATTGAACTGCAGGTGTCCAGATGTTCAGATATCACCCGGGCCATATTGAAATTCGGCCGTAAGAATGAAACCCGGGTGCAGCTGCTGCATCCTGATGAGGAGATTCCCGAGATTCTCAAGATGATCGAACAAAAAGCCAGTGTGGAAGGTATTGCCGTATTTCAGCGCATTTCCGAAGGCCTGCCCGGGTTCATGGGAGATGCCTCCCAGTTCCAGCAGGTGATGCTCAATCTGTTCAACAACGCCATTGACGCGGTCATGGAACAGCATCCGGATGCCGGGGGGCGCCTGGATATCCAGGCACAGCTAAAGGATGAAAAATGGATCGAGATACGTGTCACAGATAACGGTGCCGGTATCCAGCCTGAGAATATTGAAAAAGTTTTCTCTCCGTTTTTCACCACCAAACCGGTGGGAAAAGGCACGGGTCTGGGGTTGTCCGTTTGCTACGGCATCATCGAAAATTTCGGGGGCACCATGGATGTGACCAGCCGGGTGAATGAAGGCACCACCTTTATCATTACCCTGCCCATGGCAGAAACAAAGAATCCGGATGGATAAAGACCTGAATTCTGGAAAAAATTCTGAACCACAAGGAGAGGTGCTTTGGATAAGATGAAACTCATGCTGGTGGATGATGAGGAACGGTATCTTCTCACCACCGCCAAACTGATAAAAAAAAAGGGAATCGCGGTGGTCACGGCCCAAAGCGGAGCCCAGGCCCTGGATCTGCTCAAAATCCATGATATCCATGTGGTGATTCTGGATATCAAAATGCCGGGTATGGACGGATTCAAGACCCTGCAGGCCATCAAAACCCTGTATCCGCCGGTGGAGGTAATTTTTCTCACCGGCCATGCCACCATGGATTCCGCCATCGAGGGGCTGCAGTTCGGGGCGTGTGATTACGTGATGAAGCCCGCGGATATCGATGACATCGTGAATAAAGCGTATGAGGCATTTGAAAAGCGGCGGCGGCTTGATCATAAGATCAGGACCTTGTCATCCGGCAGTGAGACAAATGTACACCGTGATACATAATAATGATTTGGAATCTGAAAATGATGTAACGGAGGGTGATGCATGAAAAAAGAAAAAAAAGTCACAGGATATGACAAATATATCAACTGGAAGGTGTTTATCTTTCCGGTTCTGGCATTGGCGGTTCTGCTGCTGATTCCTACTCCGAAGGGGATGAAGGATGTGGGCACCCAGTACCAGGTGGGACCCAAAGCGGTGGTGAACCATATCACCAGAGAGCTGTTCAACGAGGAGAGTGTGGATGCGGCCCAGTGGCAGCTTCTCACCGCCAGGATCATGGAAGCCAACATGCAGATGGGGGCCTTGAAAAAAGGGCGTTATCTGGCCCGGGATCTGAAATGGTGCAAAAAGAACAAGATCGATGCCGACCAGAAGAATTTTGATCTGGCTTATAATTTTATCAAAAACAATGTAGACGAGGACCGGTTTCTGTCCGTCATGAACAGTGCCCTGGATCTGAGAAAAAAGGGATTGAAATATGAAGCGCTGACAGGAAAGGACAAGGCCGCCGCTGACAAAGGGGCCTGGCATATCCAGGTGGCTGTTGCCGTGGGCGCGTTCGTGGTCCTGTGCTTTCTGACCGAGTGTGTCCCGCTGCCGGCGGTGGCGTTCTGCATCGGCCTGCTGTATGTGTTCACCGGGGTGCTGTCCCGGGAGGCCGTGGCCATGCTCTACTGGAGCGATGCCTGCTGGTTTATCATGGGCAGTCTGATGTTTGCCGCCGCATTCGTCAAAACCGGCGTGGACAAGCGGGTGTGCCTGGCCATGTTCAAGAAACTGGCCGTGCCCAACACCAAGTGGATAACCCTGATCTTTTTTATTATCATCGCGCCGCTGGCATCTTTTATTTCCGACCATGCTCTGGCAGCCATGTTTCTGCCCATCGGCATGCTTTTGTATCAGAACAGCCTCACCGACGAGGTGCCCGAGGACAGGGAACTGGCCAAACTGCTGATGATCACCATTGCCATGGCCTGTAACATCGGCGGTCCCGGGGCCCCTTCCGGCGGTGCCAGAAACGTGATCATGATGACCTATCTCACCGATATGTTCGGTATTGATATCGGGTATTTTCAATGGGTGACCTATTGCTTTCCCTTTGTGCTGGTCATGATTCCCATTACCTGGTTCATCACCAACCTGCGGTTCCGGCCGAAAATCGTTTCCCTGGCTCCGGCCATGGATCATTTGCGATTCGAAATCGATAAAATGGGAGGCTGGAACAAACAGCAGATCTGGGCACTGGTCATTTTTGTCATCATGGTGTTCGGGTGGTTTACGGAAAAATCGTTCTACCAGATGGGGATCGTTCCCATCCGGCTGGGCATCGGGGTGATTGCCGTGGCCGGTGCCATTGCCTATATTATCACCGGGGTGGTCAACTGGCGGGATTACCAGGAAAAAGTGGACTGGGGGGTGGTGTGGCTGTATGCCGGGGCCATCATCTTCGGCCGGACCCTGGACAGCACCGGGGCCGCCTACTGGCTGGCCCGTTCGGTCATTGATTTCCTGTCCCAGTTCGGCATGGAATCCGGCCTGCCCCTGCTCATGGTCAGCAACGGCATGACATCGGTGCTCACCAACCTGATGGCAGACGGTCCGGCTGCCGCATCTGTTGGCCCCATCGCTTTGAACATGGCAGGCATGGTGCATCCGGGATCCACCTATCTGCCGTTCATGGCCATGGCCACGGCGGTGGCATCCTCGTTTGCCTACTGCCTGATCATCGGAACTCCGCCCAATGCCATTGTATATGCCAGCGGATACCTGGAGCCCAAAGATTACCTTAGGGTGGGTATTCCCATGTTTTTTATCGCCAATGTGGTGCTGCTGCTGTTTACCGGCATTTACTGGAGCTTCAGGGGTTTCGGCACCCTGCCCGGATTCTGATCCGGATAGTGAAATCCGGTCACCCGGCACGTCAGCCCGGTTTACTGACGTGCCATAACCTGACCTGAGGGATTTTTTTGAGAAGTAATTTAAGGAGAGAAAAAAAAATGGAAAAGCGACAGAACCAAAACCAGATTAAAAAAACCATGTTCAAGGACGGCAAACTGTATTTCACCAAAGAGACCGAACGCAGGATCTTTTTTTTCATGACCCTGATCATGCTTGCATCCGGTGCCGTGATCAAGCTGTTCTAAGAAAGGTGGCGCACGTGCTTATGGATTTTTGGACCACAACGAAGGGGAGGGCGCAGTGATGGTCACCCATGCCTTACAAGCCGGCCGGTTTTATGCCTATGCATTGATTCAGCTGCTGATCGAGCCGGGCCTGTTTTTCAGGGAGCTTGTGGAAAAAACAAGGCCCCGCCGGGCAGTGGAGTTCATGATGATCTGCTGCCTGTTCTATGCCCTGGCAAGTCTGCTGACCGGGGCGTATTCCCAGCCGGTCCTGATCATGGCCCCCATTTTTTTTATCAATGCAGCCGGCATGATACTGATCTCATCCACCCTGGGATATCTGGCCATGGTGATGACCGCCGGGAAAAAAGCATCTTTTGCCATTGTGTTCAGCATTTACGCGTTTTCATCCGGGGTGACGCTTTTTTTGTCGTGGCTGCCGTTTCTGGTCTTTATTACCGAACCCTGGAAATGGTGGCTCATATGTACCGGCTTGAAAAATACCTGCAGCCTGTCGTGGAAAAAATCCATCGTGATTGTGGCACTTTCCACAATCGTGCTGTTTTTTCTGGTGTATTCAGCGCATCTGGCATTTATTAAAAATTAAACATATATAAGGAGAACATTTCAATGACCGATCAGATAAAAGTATTGATGGTGGATGATGAAAAACGGTTCAGGGAAACCACCCGCAAAATTCTGGAGAAAAAAGGGTTTGCTGTCATTCTGGCGGAGAATGGAGAACAGGCCCTGGAAAAACTGGAACAACAACCGGATGTGGTGGTTCTGGATATCAAGATGCCGGGTATGGACGGACATGAAACATTGAGCCGGATCAAAAAGAACAAACCGGTTCTGCCGGTGATCATACTCACCGGACACGGGGCCAGACCCTCGGCTCGGGATGCCCTGGTGGAAGGGGCCTTCGATTACCTGAACAAACCCTGTGACATTGGGCTGTTGTGTGCCAAAATCAAGGAAGCCTGCCATCTGGGCGACAAACTGCCGGCCCACAAGGAGCGGCGGGTGACAGCGGTGATGATTCCCGTGACCGAATATACCAGAATTTCTGAAACCAAAACCATCCAGGATGCAATTCTGGAACTTAGAACCTCCTTTGAAACCAAGATGGCCACGGAACATTTAATGGAAACCGGGCACCGCTCCATTCTCATCGTGGACCGTCATGATCAGATCAAAGGTATTCTGACTATCAGAGATCTGCTGGAGATGCTCATGCCCCCTTATCTGTCGGCCCCCAAACCCTTTCT
This sequence comes from Desulfotignum sp., assembly GCA_035268565.1. Taxonomy (GTDB): domain Bacteria; phylum Desulfobacterota; class Desulfobacteria; order Desulfobacterales; family Desulfobacteraceae; genus Desulfotignum. The sequence goes on from DATFKQ010000173.1 coordinate 17,546, forward strand.
GGCAGACAGTATCGAATATTCCCCCATGTTCTGGGCCGGGATGTTCACCCAGGGAATCAAGGAGATAAAAAAGAAACAGATCACCGAGGCCATGTCTCCGCTGCCCGCCTTTATCGACGGCAACGCCAACCTCATGGAAGCTGCCTACCGCATGCTCAATGAAAACGAGCGGCGTCTGCTGGTGACAGCAGCGGGAAAAATCGTGGGCATTATCCGGGAGCAGGACCTGTTTTTTGAAATGGAAAAGATACTGAAAAGCTGAACCAGCTTTTCAACAGCTGGAGATTTTATCAGAAAAGAACGGTGCGCAGGGAGATGTTTTCCCTTCGCACCGTATTTTTTTGCCGCAGTGGCCGTCAGAATAAGGGGGGAATTGAACAGGTTCATTTTCTTAATCTCCTTTCATAGCAGACCCCTTCCTGAGCAATATTCGATCCAAATAAAAAAGGAAGGATGGTGGGCATTTTTTGTTAAAGGGCATAAAATTTGCTATGTTCTTTTCTCAGGACAATGTCATGCAAACAGATGTCTTAACCAAACAAGTCAGGACAGAATTATGATCAAGAAAAAATATGAAATTCTGGATAAAGGCCATGTGCTTTCAATGATCAAAAACAGGGATACTGTGGCATTTTCCGGATTTTCCCCTGCCGGCGGTGCCAAAGCCGTCCCCAGAATGCTGGCCGAACATGCAGCGGCGGAACACAGCCGGGGCAGAGATTTCCGAATCAGGGTGCTGACCGGGGCATCGGCCGGAGATTACATTGACAATGATCTGGCAAGGGCCAATGCCATTCAGTGGCGTGCCCCTTATCAGGGAGGACGTGAACTGCGGGACCAGATCAACCGGCAGGAAGTGGAATATGTGGACATGCACCTGTCCCATCTTGCCCAGACCGTGAGTGCCGGTTTTTTCGGAAAAATTGATGTGGCCGTGGTGGAAGCTACGGAGATCACTCCGGACGGGCGGGTGTACCTGACCACTTCCATAGGGGCCTCCCCCACCTGGCTGGCCTGCGCGGACAAAGTGATCATCGAGATCAACCATCACCACTCCCACCGGCTGAGAGAGCTGGCGGATATTTTCATAATTCCCCCACCTCCCCGGCGGTCCCCCATCAATGTGCACACGCCGCTTACCAGGATCGGGTGGCCCTATGCCCAGGTGGATCCTGAAAAGGTGGTGGGCATCGTTGAGAACGACGAACCGGACCAGGTGGCGGCTTTCAGCGCAGAAGATCCTGGGTTCCGGAAAATCGCAGACCATGTGATCCGGTTTCTGCTGGAAGAAAAACAGTCCGGCCGGATCCCCGAACAATTCTTCCCATTTCAGGCCGGCGTGGGAAATACCGCCAATGCCGTGCTGGCCGGTCTGGGCCATCACCCTGATATCCCGCCGTTTTACATGTATTCCGAGGTGTTCCAGGATGCCATGGTGGATCTGATATCAGAGGGCAAACTGCTGGGGGCATCTGCCACAGCCCTGACCGTTGTGCCGGAAAAACTGACCCGGATCACGGACAACATGGATTTTTTCGGAAACCGCATAGTCCTGCGGCCCCAGGAGATCTCCAACCACCCCGGCATTATCCGGCGCCTGGGCGTGATTGCCATGAACACGGCCCTGGAAATGGACATATACGGCAATGTCAATTCCTCCCATGTGTTCGGCACCCATGTGGTAAACGGTGTGGGGGGCAGCGGTGAGTTCACCCGGAACAGCCACCTGTCCATTTTCATGACCCCGTCTGTGGCAAAAGGGGGTAAAATTTCAGCGGTGGTGCCCATGACCCCCCATGTGGACAACAACGAACATTCGGTGCAGATTGTTGTCACGGAACAGGGTCTGGCTGACCTGCGGGGCCTGGGGCCCATGGAGCGGGCAAAGAAAATCATCAACACCTGCGCCCATCCGGCCTATCGGCCCTGGCTGACCGATTACCTGAAACAAAGCCCCAGGGGGCACATCTGCCATGATCTTTCCCGGTGTTATGAACTGCACCGAAACTTTATGGAAACAGGGGCCATGCTGCCGGATTTGT
>DATFKQ010000174.1:0-27892 GCA_035268565.1 Desulfotignum sp.
GATGATTTCCGCAATTCTGACCGGGGCTGTTTCCTGTCAAAAACTTATGAAAAAATCAGTCCTGTGACCTGAGAGTGCCGGAGAGGGCGGGTGAAGGGAAACTAATTTAAAATATGGCATGAAATGTGCAAAAATATTATCTTGAAAAAACAAACCATATACTTATGTGCTGGAAAACATCCAGACAGTGTACCACCCATGAAAACCGAATGTGCTCCATCATATTAACCTTTTACACTATTTAAAGGATATCTTATGGGATTTTTTGAATACTTCTCTTCACAGGAAACAGAAAAAATCCATGCAGCCACCATGGCTGTACTGGAAAAAACCGGCATGCATTTCAAATATGCACCAGCTTTGGACCTGTTTAAAAAAGCCGGGTGCAAAGTGGATGGGGTCCGGGTGTATTTTACCAAAAAATTTATAGAGGAACAGATAAAAAAAGCCCCGTCCCAGTTCACCCTGCATGCCAGAAACCCGGAAAAAAATGTGGTTATCGGCGGAGACAATATTGCCTTTATGCCCTGCTACGGCGCCCCGTTTGTCAATTGCCTGGACCATGGCCGCAGATCAGGCACCCTGGAAGATTTCAAAAATTTTGCCAAACTGGCCTGCGCCATCCCTTATTTTGATCTTACCGGCGGTATGATGGTGGAACCTAATGATATCCCTGTGGAAAAGCGTAATGCGGAACGTATTTATGCTGCCATGATCCTGTCTGACAAGCCTTTCATGGGAGCCGGCACCGGCGGACCTGATGCTGTGCAGACCCTGGACATGGCCGCCATGCTGTTCGGCGGCAGAGATGAAATGGCAAAAAAACCGCCCTTTGTGAGTATTCTCACGACCCTGACCCCTTTGGGATTTGATGACAAAATGTGCGCCGGCATCATGGCCTATGCCGCAGCCGGCATGCCCCAGCTGATTTCTTCTTTGTCCATTGCCGGTGCCACCACGCCGGTGACCATGGAAGGCACCCTGGTGGTCCAGAATGCAGAAGTGCTGGCCGGCATCTGCCTGGCCCAGCTGGTGAGAGAAGGGGCCCCGGTGATCTTTGCCGGTTCCTCCTCTGCCGCGGCCATGCATTACGGCACCTTGAGCATCGGTGCCCCTGAAATGGCGGTGAACACCGCCGCCACCGCCCAGATGGGGCGCTTCTACAACCTGCCCTCCCGGGGCGGCGGGGCCCTGACCGATGCCAAAATGGTGGATTCCCAGGCAGGCTTCGAATCCATGATGAGCCTCCAGATGGCGTGCCTGTCCGGCATCAATTTTGTTTTGCATGCCGCCGGCATTCTGGAAGGGTATATGACCGCTTCCTATGAAAAATTCATGATCGACGCGGAAATGATGGGCATGTGCCGCCGCATCAAAAAAGGAGAAGAGATCATTCCGGAAAAACTGGCCCTGGATGTGATCGACCAGGTGGGACCCGGCGGGGAATATCTGACCAACCGCCACACCTTCCAGTATTTCAGATCAGAGTTGTATGCACCCCTCATGGAGGAACGCCGCAATTTTGATGCCTGGACCGCAAAGGGCGGCCTTTCCATGGAACAGCAGGCCAATGCAAAATACAAGGAAATCCTGGAAAACTTTGAACCCCCGGACATGGACCCTGCCATCCGCAGGGACCTCGACAGATACATGGAAGGCATCCGCAACAAATAGAAAATAAGGAAAATCATCATGAGTGACATTACCATACCAAAGGAATTTGGCACCATCACAGCAGATGCCGTGGTTATCGGCGGCGGCATTGTGGGATCGGCCACCGCTTTCTGGCTGTCAAAAGCCGGCATGAAAACCGTCCTGGTGGAAAAACGCGACGCTTTGTCCAGCCTCACCACTGCTGCCAGCGTGGAGTGTTTCCGCACCCAGTTCACGGAAAAATCCATGGCTGACCTGGCCCTGACCAGTGTGGACATGTTTGAAAATTTCAATGATGTCGTGGGACTGCCCGGCATTGATATCCATGTTACCCAGCGGGGGTATCTGTTTGTCACTGATGATGCGGCCCAGCTCCCGGATCTGAAAAAAGCGGTGAACCAATACCAGGCCATTGGTATTCCCGGAGCGGAATACATCGGCACAGATGATCTGCACAAACGGTTTCCCTTTCTGGCCCCCCAGGCGCTCGGAGCCACCTTCAACAAGCGGGACGGATGGCTGTCCACCCATGAGGCCACCTATGGATTTGCCAAAGGGGCCGGTGATGCCGCGTTTTTCATGAAAACCCTCGTCACGGATATCCACACCGACAGCCAGGGGGTCAGTGCTGTAAAAACCGACAAAGGTACCATATCCACCCGTCTGGTGGTGAACTGTGCCGGTCCCTTTGCCGGGGTCATCGGAAAGATGGCAGGCCTGGACATGCCCCTGCGCACAGTGCGGCGCCAGAAAGCTTACATCAAAACAGATCTGCCGGATCTGCCCGCCTCAGCCCCTTTTACCGTGGATCTGGTGAACCACGGATACTGGCGCCCGGAAGCAGGGGGCCTGCTGTGCGCCTGGGTGGACCCGGATGAACCGGAATCTCCGCCCGCAGATGAACTGCCCACAGACTGGGATTTTGCAGCGGAATCCATCTACCGGGTATCCCGGCTCAATCCGTTTCTGGAAAAAGTGGCAGACACCCTCAAGGCAGAAGATGTCAATGTATCTGCCGGCCAGTATGTGTATACCCCGGATGACAAGCCGGTCATCGGTCCATCCGGTGAAATCGAGGGATTTCATGTAAACTGCGGATACTGGTGCGGGGTGATGATGTCTCCGGCTGCCGGCAGACGGGTGGCGGACCTTGCCACCGGCAAAATGGACAACAAAGACAATCCCCTGCGGTATTCGCGGTTCAAAGAAGGAGATTTTGAAAAAGGGGATACCTTCCTGAAATAGGAACCCCGTCCGGATTTATCCAGCCTGATTATCTGTAACCGCTCTGTGAAAAACAGTTGACACCCTGTTGGTGAGAAGCCTATTTTAATGAAATGATATCAATGCACAACCCAGGGGAACCGAACGTGAACAAGAAGATCTATGTCATCGCCTGCGCGGTGCTGGCCAGGGACATGAAAGAAATAGCCCGGGAACTGGGACTGGAACTGGAATTTACATTCCTGGAAGCCGGGCTCCATGAAAACCCCCATAAGCTGAACAAAAAGGTACAGGAAGCCATTGACACAATTGCCGGCAACAGGGACGGGGACCGGATCATCATCGGGTACGGGGTCTGCGGCAAAGGCACTGTGGGACTGACAGCCCGGGACATCCCCCTGGTAATCCCCAGGGTCCATGACTGCATCGCCCTGTTTCTGGGCGGGGACCAGGCATATCAGGAGCAGTTCAAACGCTTTCCCGGCACCTATTACCTGTCTGCCGGATGGTGTGAGGAAAAAGCGGAGCCGGTTTCCCAGCGGCGCAAAAAAGCCTGGTTCGGCAACCGCCAGCTGGTGTATGAAGACCTGAAAAAATCCCACGGGCAAAAAACCGCAGACCATACCTTTGCTTTTCTCAACTCGTGGCAGAAAAATTACCAGCGGGCCGCATTCATTGAAACCCGATCCGGTCAGGCCCCTAAATACGAAAGTATGGCAAAGGACATGGCAAAGGCGTATGGCTGGCAGTTTGAACGCATCACAGGGGACCAGGGCCTGCTCCGACAGATGATGACCACCACGGCAGCAACCTCCCGGGTACTTGTGGTCCCCCCCGGCCATGCCATTGCCTTTGATGCCGTCACTGCAGGCCTTACTGCCAGCCCGGTATGGGACACCGCAGCAAAAGATCAGACCGGGGAGTGTGTGTGTATTATTCCTTCTGATGAACCACCTGTCCATGAACCTGATGATATCCGGACCGGACTGGGCATTGATGCCGGCGGCACCTATACAGATGCGGTGATATATGATCTGAAGAGCCGGACCACGCTGTCCAAGGCCAAAGCATTGACCACAAAATGGGATTTCACCATCGGCATTGAAAACGCCCTGGCAAAGCTGGACCAGGACCGGCTGGCTTCAGTGGAGCTGGTGGCCCTTTCCACCACCCTGGCCACCAATGCCATCGTGGAAAATGAAGGCCAGACCGTGGGTATGCTCCTGATGACACCCCCGGGTCTGGCCCGAACCATCGCCTATTCTCCCAGAACGGTAATCCAGGGGGAACTGGATATCTCAGGCAGGCAAAAAACCGGCATAGATCCGGACCAGATCAGAAAATCCGCTGACCAGATGATCACCAGCCACGGCGTGACCGCCTTTGCCGTGTCCGGATATGCCGGCACCATCAACCCGGCCCATGAACTGGCGGTGAAAAAAATTCTCCAGGATCACACCCGGATGTTTGTGAGCTGCGGCCATGAGCTGTCCGACACCCTGAATTTTCAGACCCGGGCTGTCACCGCCATGCTCAATGCCAGGATCATCCCCCGCCTGAAACACCTGCTGGCTGACCTGGAACAGGTGCTTGACCAGTTCACCATCAAGGCCCCCATTGTGGTGGTCAAAGGGGACGGCACCCTCATGGATGCGGTCATGGCAAAAAAACGGCCGGTGGAAACCATTTTATCGGGTCCGGCTGCTTCCGTGGCAGGGGCCAGGCACCTCACCGGTAAAACCGATGCCCTGGTAGTGGATATGGGCGGCACCACCACTGATACGGCCGCACTCAAGGACAACCTGGTGCGCCTCAATGAAAGCGGCTCCATTGTGGGGGGCCGCAGAACCCATGTCCAGGCCCTGGAGATCCGCACCGCCGGCCTGGGAGGGGACAGCCTGATAGCCTTTGATAAGGGGGAATTTTCCATCGGGCCGGGCCGGGTGGCGCCCATTGCCTGGCTGGGAAAAAACCGGCCCGGGATACAGGAGGCCCTGGAATACCTCAAATATAATCTGAACCGGTTCAGCGCCTCCACCAAAAGAATGCAGATGTTAACCTTTACCGGTTCTGCCGGGCTTTCAGATCTTTCGCCCATGGAAGAACAGGTAATGTCACTTTTGGCCCAGCGGCCCCACTCCATTGAGGAACTGGTTTTTAAAACCGGGGTCCTCACCGAAGCCGGGCTTTTTTTATCCCGGCTGGAGGAAAAATTCGCCGTCCAGCGCTGCGGCCTGACCTTTACCGACCTGCTCCATATCCAGGGGGATTTCACCAGATGGGACCGGCAGGCAGCCAGAACCTTCTGCGAATGCATCGCCTTTCTTGCAGGACAGAACATGACAGACATGATCCCCATGCTCCTTGAAACCGGCACCAGACGGCTGACCCTGGAACTGCTCAAACGGCAGCTGGATGATGAGATCAATCCGGAAAATCTTTCTTCCTGCCCGGTATGCCGGGCCCTGGTGGACAATCTCATGGCCGGCGGCAATGATGATTTTCAGGTGCGTATTGATCTGAAACGGCCGGTAATCGGCATCGGCGCCCCCATTGGCTTTTTTCTGCCCAAAGCGGCCCGGGCCCTGGGTGCGGAAGCGATTTTACCGGAAGATGCAGATGTGGCCAATGCCATCGGCGCCATCACCTCGGATGTGGTAATCCACCGCCAGATCCGTATCACCCCGGGACAGCAGGGCGGTTTCACCGTGGAAGGCGTTTCCGGCACCCGGCAGTTTCAGGATTTTACACAAGCAGACACCTTTGCCAGGGATATCCTGGTTCAAAAAGTCAGAGATCAGGGCAGGGCCGCAGGCACCTCCTGCCGGAGCGTGACCCTGTCTGTCAAAGACAAGATACCGAAAACCGCTTCCGGTGATCCCATTTTCATGGAGCGCATCATCCAGGCCACCCTCACCGGCCGGCCCGACCGGGTCATCAGAAAAGCGGTTCCTGCATGAAAAATGGTTTCCGCCGGCTTCGGGCGGATTACAGCAGGGTTATAACCGGCGCCTGTTTCAGCATCCAGGCGGTGGGGGTAGGCATATACATCTCCTACGGGGTTTTTTTCAATCCATTGCTGGAAGCCTTTGACTGGCCCAGGGCTGCCATTTCCGGTGCATCCTCTGCTGCTTTTTTCATCACCGGCATGTTCGCCATGGTGGTGGGACGGCTCAACGACCGGTTCGGCCCCAGAATTCTCATGAGCATTGCTGCGGTTTTCCTGGGCCTGGGGTTTGGTCTCATGTCCCAGGTCTCCACCCTGTTCCAGCTGTACCTTGTTTTCGGCCTGATTTTCGGCATCGGCCTGTCATCTGTGGATGTCATTGCCCTGACCACCATTACCCGCTGGTACAGCCGGAACCGGGGCAAAATGACAGGTATCGTCAAGGTGGGGACCGGGGCCGGACAGTTCACCATCCCCATCATTGCCAGCTTTCTCATTGCCTGGACAGGGTTTCAGAACGCTTTTATCATTATGGGAGCCAGCGCCTTTGTCCTGCTCCTGGCCATTGCCCAGTTCCTGCACCGGGACCCGGATAAATATTTTGGTACCGCTGCCGGCGCTGCTGCTGCGCCTGATACTGATGCTGCGGCGGGTGCTGCCGGTGCAGCAGGCCCTGCCGTCACTGCTGCCTTTGCCGGAATCCGGCCGGTGCAGACCGCTGGCATGGATTTTTCCCAGGCCTTCAAATCCGCAAAATTATGGCTGCTGTGCCTGTCCTACCTGCTGACAGCGTTCTGTCTTATGAGCGTCATGATCCATATCGTTCCCCATGCCCGGGACATGGGTATTCCGCCCCACCGGGCCGCAGGCGTGCTGGCCGCCATCGGTGCCGTGTCCATGCTGGGAAGGTTTGCCAGCGGTATGCTCATTGACAGAACCGGCAGCAAGACCATCATGGTCATCTGCTTTGTGCTGCTGCTTACCGCTCTGGCCTGGCTGACCCGGGCCGATGCCTTATGGAAACTGTACACCTTTGCCATGGTGTACGGCATTGCCCACGGCGGGTTTTTCACAGCCATCTCCCCCATTGTGGCGGAATTGTTCGGGATCCGGGCCCATGGCAGTCTGTTCGGCATTGTGGTGTTTTCCGGCACCACCGGCGGGGCTGTCGGTCCTTTTGTCACCGGATTTTTATTTGATATGTTCCAGAACTATGCAGCAGCATTTCTGGTGCTGATCGGTATTGCCTGCATTGCCTTTGGCCTGATGCTCTGTCTCAGGGTCAAAAAAAACCCGGGATATTAAATCATTCAGGCACCATAACCGTCTCATCTCAAAAACCTGGTTGTTTTCCTTAAAATTTGGTCATGCCGGTTACAAAATAATATTGAGGATGCGGCGCAAAGGCTCTGCTGCACCCCAGAGCAGCTGGTCGCCCACGGAAAATGCGGTGAGGTATTTACCGCCCAGGATCATCTTGCGGATCCGGCCCACAGGCACGGCAAGGGTACCGGTGACCGCCGCCGGTGTCAGATCCGTGATGGTTTTCTCTTTGGTGTTGGGCACCACCGTGACCCAGTCATTGCCCGCGGCCAGCATGCCGTTGATGTCAGCCAGGGGCACATCCTGCCTGAGTTTGATGGTGAATGCCTGGCTGTGGCAGCGCATGGCACCGATGCGCACGCACTGGCCGTCAATGGGCACGGGGTTGCCGGACCGGCCCAAAATCTTGTTGGTTTCCACCAGTCCTTTCCATTCTTCTCTGGTCTGGCCGTTTTCCATGGCCCGGTCAATCCAGGGAATGAGACTGGCCCCCAGGGGCACCCCCCAGTTCTGGGCGGGAAATTCACCGGATCGCAAGGTGTGTGTAACGGTTTTATCCAGATCAAGGATAGCAGAGGCTGGGTCGTCTAAAATGGGGGCGGCTGCATCTCCGACGGCCCGCATCTGTGCCACCAGTTCTGCCATGTTCTGGGCCCCGGCACCGGAGGCGGCCTGATATGTCATGGAGGTGAGCCATTCCACCACGTCATGGGCAAACAGCCCGCCTAAAGCCATGAGCATCAGAGAAACAGTGCAGTTGCCGCCGATAAAGTTTTTAACGCCGCTGGACAACCCTTTTTCAATGACATGGCGGTTGACCGGATCCAGGGCAATAATGCTGTCATCGGCCATCCGCAGGGTGGAGGCGGCATCAATCCAAAAACCTTTCCAGCCGTTTTCCGCCAGTTTCGGCCTTACTGCTTCCGTGTAGGATCCGCCCTGGCAGGAAATGATGATATCCATTTCCATGAGGGTATCGATATCATGGGCATCAATCAGGTCCGGGGCATCCCTGCCCACATCCGGTGCTTTCCGGCCGGCCTGGGAGGTGGTGAAAAAAATCGGGGTGATCTTTGCAAAATCATTTTCCGCCATCATCCGTTCCATGAGCACCGAGCCCACCATGCCCCGCCAGCCGACAATACCTGTTTTTTTCATTTTACCGTCCCCTTGCAAAAAAATTGGATTAAACCTTTTGTATACTGATTTTTCTTTCCGGATGCCAGATCAAATTTCACACATTTGTAAATAATACCGCTTTCGCTCTTTTCACCGGATCAGATGATACAGCAGGCGGATCTCCTTTTTCCACAGTGTATCATCCGGGGTCTCCAGCACCAGGGGCATGTCGTCAAACCGGTCATCGTTCATGATAAAGTCAAACGGTACCAGGCCCAGCTTTCCTCTGCCGATGCTTTCATGCCGGTCCACCCGGCTGCCGAAATCCTTTTTGGAATCATTCAGGTGCATGGCCCTGAGAAAACCGATGCCCACGATCCTGTCAAATTCCGCCATGGTTTTTTCACACCCGCTGTTTGTCCTGATATCATACCCGGCCCCGTGCAGGTGGCAGGTATCCAGGCAGACCCCGACCCGGGTCTTGTCTGTGACCTGGGCAATGATCCGGGCCAGGTGCTGGAACCGGTACCCCAGATTGGTGCCCTGGCCGGCGGTGTTTTCAAGGACGGCCGTAACCCCGGTTGTCTGGGCCAGGACCAGATCAATGGATTGGGCGATGCGGTCCAGGCAGTGTTCAGGAGACAATTTGTTCAGATGGCTGCCCGGATGAAAATTCAAATATTGCAGCCCCAGCAGTTCACAGCGCTGCATCTCATCAAAAAACGCATCCCGTGATTTTTTCAGCCCCTCCTGTTCCGGGTGTCCGAGGTTTATCAGGTAGCTGTCATGGGGAAGGATATGTTTTGGATCAAAGCCGGCATCTTTGCATCGCTTTCTGAACCGGACGATGGTCTGAAGGGACAGGGGAGGAGACTTCCACCGCCGCTGATTCCTGGTGAACATGGCAAAGGCCCTGGCACCGATTTTTTCAGCATTTTCCGGCGCGTTTTCCGCACCTTTGCTGATACTGACATGGGCCCCGATGTATTTCATTTTTCCCTTTCTGCATCAAAAAATATCTGCTGAAATCCCAAATACCACCCATGCCCTGGCGGGCACAGCAAATCATGAAAGCTTTCAGCCGTCAGGTATTGGTTTAACACTCATATAAACGGCTTTTCCGTGTGTAAACCAAAATGCACCATATACGGTTCCCCTGTCAACGCAAATATCATGGCAATCACACGCAGATGTGCTGTGTTCTATATTGACCAAGTCATCTGCAGAGGTCGAACATCGGCAGCTGATGGGAAAATGACACACGCCATTGCCATGACAGCCGTGTTGACAAGAGCCTGTGGAGGTGCAATATTACAAAAGTATGGATCAATAAACACACCTGACTGCTTACATCCGTTCATGGCAGACTCAAAAAGTTTTGGAAGGATGTTTCATACAATATAACAAAAGGATCGGCTATGGTTTCCCGGAAAAATATTTTCATCTGTCTGTTTCAGATCATTTTTGTTTTTTTTGCGCTGATGGGAACTTCGGTTGCTGATGACCGGACAATGATTTCCCTGTCCAGAGGACAGGTTGTCTATGTACCGGTATACTCCCATATTTATATCGGAAACCGGGAACGCCCGTTTCTGCTGGCTGTAACCCTGAGTATCCGTAACACAGACCTGAACCATGCAATGGTTGTGAAGAGGGCTGCCTATTACAATTCCCAGGGAAAACTGCTGGAAGAATACATCAATACCCCTGTGGCACTGGAAAAAATGTCTGCCACCCGTTTTGTGGTCCATGAGTCAGACAAGGCCGGCGGCTCAGGCGCCAGTTTTCTGGTGGAATGGGAATCAGAAGAACCGATATCTCCGCCGATAATTGAAAGCGTGATGATCGGTGCCAAAACCCAGCAGGGCATATCCTTCACCTCCCGGGGCAGAGTGCTTCAGGAAAAATAGCCGGTCCTGTCGGAAAACCGCTCACTCAGCAGGATCCGGGATCTGACACTTTCTGCAGTTTCTGCAGATTTTCCGGCTTGCCCAGGGCGATGAGCAGATCCCCTTCAGAGATGGGCGTTTCCGGCCCGGGATTAAACACCATTTCCCCGGATAATTTCTTGATACTGACGATCAGCACGTCAAATCTGGGACGTATACCGGAATTTTTCACCAGTTTTCCCACAAGTTCAGATCCGGGGGTAACCGGCAGTTCCTCCATCTGCAGGTTGATGTCCCCCCGCAGGGCCAGATCCATGAGACTGGTCACAGTGGGACGCAGAACTGTCTGGACCAGACGCAGGCCCCCGATATTGTAGGGCATGAATACATGTTCAGCGCCAGCCTGCTTTAATCTTGGGACATGCGCTTCGGTATCGGTTCTGGCGACAATGGTTATTTCGGGATTCAACTGCCGTGAAGTCAGGGTGACAAAAACATTGGCAGCATCTTCGGCAAGGGCTGTGATCAGGCACTTGGCTTTGTTCAGTCCTGCGGAAAGCAGTTTTTCATCGGTTGTGGCATCTCCGGCAATGAAGAGCATCTTTTTTTCTTCCAGCCGGGCCAGGGCATCCAGGTTCTTTTCAATGACCACCACATCAAAGCCCTCGTTTTTGATCCCCTGTGCCACAACACTGCCGATTCTGCCGTATCCGCAGACAATATAATGGTCTTTGAGTTCATCAATTATTTTCTGCAACCTGCGCCTCCCCAATAGATTCTGAAATTTACCTTCCACAAGCATCTGGGCCAGAGAGCCCCCAAGATAAAAAAACGCACCAACCCCGCCGAAAATAACCAGCACGGTCATGATCCGGGAAATGTCGGACAATGGCCGAACCTCCATGAATCCAACCGTGGAAAGGGTGATGATAACCATGTACAGGCTTTCTATAAAATTCCATCCCTCCAGCAGCATATAACCGGAGGTGCCTGCGGTTATAACCAGCAGGATAAAAAAAGAACCCATAACAATGGACCATCCAAAGGGATATTCCATGCGCATCTGCCGGCGGAAACCCCTGACCCTTTTCCACAGCTTCATTCACTGCCTCCGTGCCATTCAAAATGCCTGTTTGTTTTTTGCCCCTGCTACCATAGAATGTGTCCTGGCAGGAGTCAAGCCGCTGGTGGCCATAAAAGCAATGACAGTTTCACAAAACCTGTTTTTTACAATGATGCTTCTGGATGGGATCAGGACAAAGAATCCCAGAAAGCCCTGCTCTGTTCGGTCATGGTGGACCCTTTTTTTTGGGTGTTCTGTGACCTGGAAGACGGTTTTCCAGCACCTGTCAGCCGGGTGATCCGGTCCTCCACAGGCGGGTGGGTGGAAAAAAGACCGGCCATTTTTTTACCGGACAGCGGATTGACAATGAACATATGGGCCGTGGACGGATTGGCATCCACCTTACGGTGTTGGGTATATGACCCAAGCTTGGACAGCGCTGATGCCAGTCCTTCCGGATGGCCGGTGATACTTGCGGCCGAAGCATCTGCCAGGTATTCCCTGGATCTGGAAACCGCCATCTGCACCAGCATTGCAGCCACCGGCGCCAGGATGGACAAGGCTATCACCCCTAAAAATCCCATCCCCCCTTCTTCATCGTCTCTTCCCCCGAAAAAAGCGGAAAACCGTGCCATGGACGCCACAAACATGATGGCCATGGCCATGGTGGCCACAATGGTGGAAATGAGGATATCCCGGTTTTTGATATGTCCGAGTTCATGGGCCAGCACCCCTTCGAGTTCATCCTGGTCCATGAGACGCACAAGTCCTTCGGTGACAGCCACCACACCGTGTTCCGGATTTCTGCCTGTGGCAAACGCATTGGGGGCATCTTCCGGAATAACAAAAATCCGGGGCATGGGAAGACCGGCTCTGGATGCCAGACGGGCCACAGTATCATGCAGCCCCGGGGCCTGGGACCGGTCCAGGGGTTTGGCCCGGTACATTTTCAAAACAATGGTATGGGACTGCCAGTAGGAAAAAAAATTCATTGCCAGGGCAATTACCAAGGCTATGACCATTCCGGACTGACCGCCAAGGGCATACCCCAGCACCAGAAACAAGCCGGTCATGGCAGTAAGCAAAAATACCGTTTTTATATGATTATCCATGGCGTACCGCAATCCCGCATTCTGCCAGGTGGGCTTTGACCGCTGCAATGGGTACCTCTTTTCTGTGAAAAATACCGGCTGCCAGGGCTGCATCGGCATTGGTCTGGGAAAACACTTCTGAAAAATGGGCTTCACACCCGGCACCGGAAGAGGCGATCACCGGAATGGATACAGCCTGTTTTACCGCCCTGATCAATTCCATGTCAAATCCCGCCCCGGTACCGTCCCGGTCAATACAGTTGAGCAGAATTTCCCCGGCCCCCAGTTTTTCACAGGCTTTGGCCAGGGTCACAGCATCCAGGTCCACTGCAGTACGTCCCCCCTGGATGGTGCACTGGTACCAGCAATATGTTTCTCCATTGGGTCCGGGGAGTTGTGTTTTGATCACATGATGGCAGCCGGCATGTTCAGGGGATGCCACCCAGACCCGCCTGGGATCAATGGAGATCACCACGGCCTGGGCCCCGTAAACCCGGGAAATTTCTTCAATAGCACTTTTGCCGGTTTTTATGCCGGTATCAACAAAGGCTTTGGCAATATGCACGGCATCACTGCCGATGGAAATCTTGTCCGCACCGGATCGAAAATACCGGGATGCCACTTCCAGGGCGGTATAGTGTCTGCCGCCGGCATCAGTATAGTCTTTAATTCCCCCGCCGATGGTCAACGGCACAAACACATTTTTGGAGGTCTGCTCCAAAACCGAGAGCATGGGCATGTCAGCCAGGGGAAAATCCCTGAATCCGGTGATATTCAAAAAGGTGATTTCATCAGCCCCTTCCTCATAATACCGCCTGGCCATATCCACGGGCTTTCCCATATTCCGGACACTGCCCTTTCCCGCAGCATCTGCCTTTTCTCTGACATCATACTGGTCTCCTTTGGTCACCACCAGGTCTCCCTGGTCATTGGAGCGGACATCCAGGCAGGCGATGATGCGTTTGGAAAGGCCTTTTCCCGGGATATCCACCCGGCCCCTGGGGGTGAAGTCAGACAGTTTGATAAAATTTTCCAGCAGCTGCATCCCGTGTTTCCCGCTTTTTTCCGGATGGAACTGGGTACCGATGATATTGCCCTGCTGAATGGCACTGGCAAATGCATAATCATAGGTGGTGGTTGTCAGGATAATGGCCGGGTCCTGGGGAATCAGGTGAAACGAATGCACAAAATAAAACCTGGCATCTTCGCCGATACCCTTCATCAAGGGAGAATCCTGCTTGAGATGGATGCCGTTCCACCCCATGTGGGGCACGGACAATGCTGTTTTGAACCGCCCTACCCGGCCGTTGAAAAATCCTAAGGATTCATTGTAGGACAAATCTTCCTCACTGCCCTGGAACAGGGCCTGCATGCCCAGGCAGATACCGAAAAACGGGCGGTTGGATGCCAGGTATTCCCGCAGGGGTGCCATATACCCCTTGCGGTTCAACACCTGGATCATGTTTTCAAAATTCCCCACCCCGGGGAAAATGATCTTTTCCGCGGACAAAATATCCGCAGGAGAGGTCACGGTGTTCAGGGTGCCCCCCAGCTTTTCCACGGCATTTCTCACACTGCGCACATTGCCGGCGCCATAATCCAATAACGTTATCATATTTTATCCTGCTTTGTAATAATTCACATGGGTATCCTGCACTTTTTTTGCATGATGCATGCCGGATAATTTTCCTTTGGTGAACGGCCTGTCTAGAAATCGATGCTGCCCGGGGTTCTGGGAAAGGGGATCACATCCCGGATATTGCTGATGCCGGTGATCATCATCAAAAACCGTTCAAATCCCAGGCCGAACCCGGAATGGGGCACCGATCCATACCGGCGGGAATCCAGGTACCACCAGTAGGGTTCTTTGGGCATTCCCATCTGTGCCATGCGCGATTCCAGAACATCCAGGCGTTCTTCTCTCTGGCTGCCGCCGATGAGCTCTCCGATGCCGGGCACCAGCAGGTCCACAGCTGCCACAGTTTTGCCGTCATCATTCTGGCGCATGTAAAAGGGCTTGATCTCTTTGGGATAGTCATAGAGGAACACCGGTTTTTTCACATATTCCTCTGCCAGAAACCGCTCATGTTCCGACTGAAGATCAGTGCCGTACCTAACCGGGTATGCAAATTTTTTATTGGATTTTTCAAGAATGCCGATGGCCTCGGTGTATGACATGCGCGCAAAGGTCTCTTTGGCAAGGGTTTCCAGCCGGCCGGCCAGTTTCTTGTCCACAAATTTCAAAAACAGGTCCAGATCATCTGTGCAGGCGGTGAGGGCATGGTTCACCAGGAATTTAACCAGTTCCTCTCCATGGTCCATGCTGCCGGTCAGGTCACAGAACGCCATTTCCGGCTCCAGCATCCAGAACTCCGCTACATGCCGGCTGGTATTGGAGTTTTCCGCCCGGAAAGTGGGCCCGAAGGTATATACATCCCCTAATGCCAGGGCAAACATTTCCGCGGACAATTGTCCTGATACCGTGAGGTTGGATTCCTGGCCGAAAAAATCCTGTGAAAAATCCATTTTTCCCTGTTTTGCAACTGCATCCGGATCCAGGCTGGTGACCCGGAACATTTCTCCGGCCCCTTCACAGTCAGATCCTGTGATCACAGGCGAGGTCAGATAAAAAAAGCCTTTTTCTCTGTAAAACCGGTGGATGGCGTACACGATTTCGGACCGGATCCGAAAAGCTGCCCCGTATTTGTTGGTTCTGGGCCGCAGATGGGCGATGGTGCGCAAAAATTCATCTGAGTGCCGTTTTTTCTGCAGCGGGTAGGTTTCCGGGGCCAGGCTTATAATGGTGATATCTTTTGCCTGGATCTCCCATTTCTGGCCCTTGCCGGGCGAAGCCACCAGATCCCCCTGCACAGCCACGGCAGACCCGGTGGTGATGCCCTGAATCTCTGTATAATTGGGCAGATCGCTGCCGGCCACCACCTGGAGGTTCTTAAGACAGGACCCGTCATTGATCTCCATAAAGGAAAACCCTTTGGCGTCCCGCCGGGTTCTCACCCATCCTTTGACCAGTACCTGTCCGGGAGAGGTGTCTAACTGTGTGAACCGGTTGATTTTTGTTCTTTTCATTGCCTTATCCTGAAAAAAATAATATATTAAAAAATTTGGGCAATCTATGCCATATAAACACTATTATTTTAAATTTCAGTATCATGCATAAACAAAATTATCAAGACATCCTTGGCCTGGTCCAGTCCCCTACCCGGTATGCCGGCAATGAAATAAATGCGGTACGCAAGGATCTGGATCAAATGGATCTGACCTTTGCCCTTGTGTTTCCGGACCTGTATGAAATCGGCACCTCCCATTTCGGTCTTCAGATCCTGTATTCTATTTTGAACCGGGAAAAAAACATAGCTGCAGAGCGGTTTTTTACCCCGGCCCCGGACCTGGAAGCCATCATGGCCCAAAAGAATATACCCTGTCTTTCCATGGAATCAAAAACAGAGCTGACGCGCTTTGATATCATCGGCTTCAGCCTGTTGTATGAATTGAATTTCACCAATATTCTCACCATGCTTTCTTTGTCCGGCATACCGTTTTTTTCCCGGGACCGGGACCAGGCATTTCCTCTGGTCATCGGCGGCGGTCCCTGTGCATTCAACCCCGAACCTCTGGCGGATTTTTTTGATGCCTTTGTCATTGGAGACGGAGAAGAAACCATTCTGGCAGTCTCCAAAACCGTTATTGCCTTCAAACAGCAGGGGGATGGGAAAAAATCCACGCTGCTGCACATGCTCTCCAACATCACCGGGGTATATGTGCCCCGGCTTTTCACCCCGTTTTTTGATGAAAACGGCTGCCAGGTACTTTCTGGTGTCCGGGATGATTACCCCCGGGTCAAACGCGCTTTTCTGCCGGAACTTACCCTGGATAATTTTCCCATGGATCCCATTGTGCCTTTTGGCAAGCCGGTGCATGACCGGCTGCGCCTGGAAATTGCCAGGGGCTGTACCAGGGGATGTCGGTTCTGCCAGGCCGGCATGATCTACCGGCCGGTACGGGAACGCCCGGTGCCGGACCTGATCCGGATCGCAAAAACATCTCTTGGGTCCACCGGATATGCAGACATTTCCCTGTTGTCCTTGAGCACCGGGGACTACTCCCGGCTGCCGGATCTCATGCAGCAGCTGCTGGCCATCAGCCGCAACCAGTGTAATGCCATTTCCCTGCCCTCCATCCGGGCGGAACGCCTCACCCCCGAGCTGATGGGGCTTATCAAAACCGTGCGCAAAACAGGGTTCACCATTGCTCCGGAAGCCGGGACCCAGCGCCTGCGGGACATCATCAACAAAAACCTTACCGAAGAAAGCATCCGGGACACGGTGAAAAATGCCTTTGAGCTGGGTTGGAAAAATATCAAGTTGTATTTCATGATGGGCCTGCCATTTGAAGAAGCCGCAGACATCCAGGGCATATGCGATCTTTCCCAGAGCCTGGCATCAGCCTATGCCAGAGGGAAGCGCAGTATCAATGTCAGTGTCACCACCTTTATTCCCAAAGCCCACACCCCTTTTCAGCGCCACCCCCAGCTCACCCTGGATGCCACCAGGGAGCGTCTGAATTTCATAAAGAAAAACCTGGGCCATCCCAAGGTCAACCTCAAATGGCAGGATCCCTGCATGAGCCTTGTGGAAGGGGTTTTTTCCAGAGGAGACCGGCGGTTGTCGCTTCTGCTCCAGGCTGCCTTTGAAAACGGCTGCCGCCTGGACGGGTGGAATGATTATTTTGACTTTTCCAAATGGCGCAAAGCTTTTGACCAGACCGGCATTGACCCGGATTTTTACACCTCCCGGCATCGGGAAGAAAAAGAACCGCTGCCCTGGGACCACATTGATACGGGCGTGTCCACACAATTTCTGGAAAAAGAGTGGGAAAATGCGGCCAAACAGGTCCTGACCCCGGACTGCCGGGAACAGGACTGCACCGGATGCGGGATCTGTGATTTCAAGCAGATCCGGCCGGTTATTCATGATATTGCAACCGTGCCTGTTGACGGGGAACCGCCTGCTTCCGCGATGGAAGATGCAGCCTTTGCCCGGTATACTGTCTGGTATTCAAAACTGGAAGATGCCCGGTTTTTCGGGCACCTGGAACTGGCCACCATTGTGCAGCGGGCAGTCAGGCGGGCCGAACTGGCCGTGAAATACTCCAAAGGATTCAATCCGTCCATGCGGCTTTCCTTTGACAGTGCCCTGCCGGTGGGAATGGAAAGCCAAGAGGAGATTTTTCATATTTTCCTTGACCGGAAACTGGCCCCTGAAACAATTCAAAATGCCTTAAACCGCCATCTGCCCGCCGGTCTGGCTGTGACAGACTGCCGCCGCAGCAGCCAGGGACAGGCCGATGCTTCTGCCGCCTGTATCTATCATGTGCGGTTTATGCATCCTTGCCTGGACACACAAGCCGTGAACCGGTTTATGGCCAAAGAAGATTTTTGGGTTGAAGATCTGTCCAAAAAAGGTAAAATCAGAAAAACCGATTTGCGGCAATCTGTTGCAGCCATGGATATCATAACACCCCATACCCTTGAAATGACCATGCAGCCCTATAACGGCCGGCATATCCGTCCTGCAACCATACTAAAACACTGTTTTGGCCTTTCAGATGCCGCCGTCTGCCAGGTACGGATCAAAAAACTGAAACAAGGATAACCCAAATGTTAAAAGAGCTTGTTGTGAACTCAGCCCCCCATGAAACCCGGGTGGCTCTGCTGGAAAACGGCAATATTGTGGAAGTGTTCATTGAGCGGGAAGATGAAACCAGCATTGCCGGCAATATTTACAAGGGCCGTGTCCAGCGGGTGCTTCCCGGCATGCAGGCGGCGTTCGTGGATATCGGATTTGAACAGGCCGCTTTTATCTATGTGGATGATGTGCTTGACACGGAAAGCCACAAAATGTACCGGAAATTTGAACAGGACCAGGATGGGGAGCCGGAAACCGAAACAGATGATGAAGAAAACGGTTCCATGGAAAAACAGGCATGGAAACCTGCATCAAACAACGAGTACAGCATCGAAGACCTGCTCACCGAAGGCCAGGAAATCCTGGTCCAGGTATCCAAATCCTCCATCGGTACCAAAGGCCCCAGGGTCACCACCCATATCTCTCTGGCCGGGCGGTACATGGTCCTGATGCCCACGGTGGACCATATCGGTATTTCCAAACGCATTGAAGATGAGACCGAAAGGACCCGTCTGCGGGAACTTCTGCTGTCCATGCGCAAAAATGATTTCGGATATATTTTCAGAACCCAGTCCCAGGGGGTGAATGCCGCCACCATCAAAAAGGAGATTGCTTTTCTCACCAAAACCTGGGAAGACATCCAGAACAGAAACCGCATCGGTTCCGCCCCTTCCCTGGTATACAAAGATCTTACCGTCACCTTCCGTGCTGTGCGGGATCTTCTGGCCAGTGAAGCAGACAAATTGATTATTGATTCTCCTGGAGAATACGAGCGGGTCCAGCAGTTTTTACAAAAACTGCTGCCGGATGTGCACCTGGGCGTGGAACTTTACCAGGGGCGCGAATCCATTTTTGATGCCTACAATATTGAAGGAGATGTGGCCCGTGCCCTGAAAAAAAAAGTATGGCTCAAATCCGGGGGATACATTGTCATTGAACAGACCGAGGCCCTGGTGGCTGTTGATGTGAATACCGGCCGGTATGTGGGCAAACACAATTTTGATGAAACCATCCTGAAGACCAACCTGGAGGCGGTCAAGGAAATTGCCTACCAGATCCGGCTGCGCAATATCGGGGGTATCATCATTATTGATTTTATTGATATGAAAAAAGATTCCCACAAGGAAAAGGTGATGTCCCGGCTCAATGAAGCCATGAAAAAAGACAAGAGCCAGACCAATATCCTGCCTTTGACCGAGCTGGGCCTGGTCCAGATGACCCGCAAACGGATCCGGCGCAATTTGACCCGCACCCTGTGCGAACCCTGTTTCTACTGCAACGGCAACGGACATCTTTTGTCCAAAAAATCCATCTGCCACAAAATTTACCGGGACCTTGTCTCCGAAGCCGGGGATATCCTGGGCAACCGGTTTACGGTCAAGGTGCATCCGGAAATAGCCCAGCTGCTGCATGGCCGGGAAAAACATTTGATCTCCTCTCTGGAAAACCAGTTCTCCAAACCCATTGCCATTTATCCGGAACCCCATTACCACCTGGAAGAATATCATATTTTTGAATCTCTGGTGAAATGATGATTCAATTGTTGACTTTTTTGTCGGAAAAAAATATTATATTGTGTTTATTATAGTTTGTTGTTCAACCCCGAAAATAATAACCAGATTCAGTTAAGGACACTAATTTTATGAAAAGAACATTTCAGCCGAGCAATCGAAAAAGAACCAGAAAACACGGATTCCTTAAAAGAATGTCCACTCCGGGCGGCAAACGTGTCATCCGGGCCAGACGGGCAAAAGGCAGAAAAAGACTGGCATTGTAAAAAGGATTTGATTGAAGGATTTTTCTTTACCCAAAGAGGTGAGGCTTCGGAAAAGGGCCGAATTTTTAACGCTGTCGAAACAGGGGAAACCGATATATTCCCAATATTTTTTAGCCATTGTCTGTGACCGGTCTAACCAGCACAACCGAATCGGTATTACCGTATCAAAAAAAGTGGGGAACGCAGTAGCGCGTAACAGGATTAAACGACTTATCAGAGAATATTTCAGACACAGGAAACATTCGATCCCGGGAGCCAGGGACATCAATATCATTGCAAGAAAGGGTCTGACTACGCTATCCAACAAGCAGATAACTGAAAAGCTTGATAAACTTTTTACCAAAATAGCATTGGCCGATATAGAATGATTAAACAGCTATTGTTACTATTGATTAAATTTTATCAATTTTTTATATCACCGCTGACAGGACAGAACTGCCGGTTTTATCCCAGCTGTTCCGCTTATGCGGTTGAGGCGGTGCAGAAACACGGCAGTCTCAAAGGCAGTTTGCTGGCTGTAAAACGAATATTGCGTTGTCATCCATTTCATGCAGGGGGATTTGATCCGGTTCCATAATTGATCCATATGCCCGACTGTTTTCCTCTTCCTTGAAAACCGTTTGAAAACAACTTTCAAACTTAGGAGAGAAAATGGATGAACAAAAACGATTATTGTTAGCGGTGTTATTGTCTGTGGTAGTCCTTGTGGGGTATCAATTCTTTTTTACCACACCGCCGGCTGACCGTAATCTTCCACAAAGCACCCAGGAGTCCAGGGACCAGTCCCCCCAGCGTGCAACCGAAGACAGACAATCCACTGTTTCCGACTATACGCGGGAAGATCAGGCCCTGCCCGCAGCTTCCCAGCGGTCGTCAGCAGGGGATTTCAGAACCATTTCCCTGTCAACCCCTTTGTATAACATTGTTGTATCTGAATATCTGGCAGCAGTCACAAGCCAGACCCTCAAACACTACAAATCCAGCAATGGCTCATCCACCGACCTGAAGCAGATGGTGACCCCCCGGCTGGCCCGGGGCACACTGATCTCCGATACACAGGGCGGTACTGTCCAGGGGCTTGATAATGCCGTTTTCACAGCTGACACAGATACCACAGACCTGAGACTTGCCCGGGGGAAAAAATCCATTGTATTTTCATGGACCAGCCCCCGCGGCATTACCGTCAAAAAAATCTATACTTTTCAGGCTGATTCCTATCTGATCGGCTGTGATATTGTGATCCAGAACGGTTCAGATATGCCGGTGAACGATGCCCTGGTGATCACCACCCCGGGCATTTTTGATGAAGAAACCAAAAAACGGTCCAGGTTTGCCTTTGAAGGCCCTGTGGCCTTTATTGACAATGAATATCTCACCATCAAGCCCAAGAATATTGAAGACCAGGACACCTTTACCGGCCAGGTTGACTGGACCGGATATACAGACCGGTACTTTTTAACGGCTGTCATACCCCAGGAGGCAGGTGATGCCCGTCTCAAACTGCAATATGAAGATGAGACCGCCGCCAGCCATCTGGTATTGCAAATGGACCGCATAGATCCGGGAAAACAGGGAGAATATGACTTTGTCTACTATATGGGGCCCAAAAGCCACAAAGTGTTGAGCCAGTATGACAATTCGCTGAAAAAAGCCATCAATTTCGGATTTTTTGATATTCTTGCCAAACCGCTGCTCATCACCATGAATGTTATCCATGATGTGATTCCCAATTATGGGGTGGCCATCATCCTGCTGACCATTCTCATCAAGCTCATTTTCTGGCCCCTGGGCACCAAAAGCTACAAATCCATGAATGAGATGAAAAAGGTCCAGCCCCTGATGATGGAAATCCGGGAAAAATACAAAAACGACAAACAGCGGATGAATCAGGAAATCATGGGCCTGTATAAAACCTACAAGGTCAATCCTGCTTCGGGCTGTCTGCCGCTGCTGGTGCAGATGCCCATCTTCTTTGCCCTGTACCGGATGCTCTACCAGGCCATTGAACTGCGCCATGCCGCATTTGTGGGCTGGATTACTGATTTGTCCGCCCCGGACCGGCTGTTTCATTTTGACTTTGCCGTTCCCCTGATGGAAGCGCCCTATGGTATTCCAGTGCTTACCCTGGTGATGGGCGCCTCCTTTTTGCTGCAGCAGAAGATGACCCCCACCGCAGGCGATCCCATGCAGGCAAAAATGATGATGCTCATGCCTATATTCATGACTGTGCTTTTTATCAATTTTCCGTCAGGACTGGTCTTGTACATGTTGGTTAACAATATCATTTCCATGGGCCAGCAGTATTATACCCAAAAGAAATTTTCCAAATAGCAGGAGGCAATCCATGAAAAAAACCCAGGAATTCAGTGGAAAAGACGTTGATGCTGCCATCAAAACTGCCTGCTCAGCATTGTCTGTTTCCAAAAAAGAACTCAAGTATGACGTGATCTCTGCCGGTGCATCCGGCATATTCGGCATTGTGGGCCGTAAAGATGCCATCATAAAAGTGTTTCTTCCCCAGAACAGCAAAGACGCATCTGATGATGATATGGAAGGCATTCGTTCCATGGTGGATGAAGCATTTGGAGAAGACACCCGGCTGAACAGTCAGGGTTCCCGCAAAAAACACAACAAAAACGATGGTGCCCCTCAAAAAAAACAATCCCCTGCAGAACCCAAAAAAAAACAGGGTCCTGCAGAAACGCAAAAAAAGCCGGAACCTTCTTCTGAAAAGGAACCCCAGCCCGAAATCCCTGCAAAACCTGAAGCCATGGCATCTGCCCCCCAGCCGGAAGCGGATAACAAAAAACCGCAGCCGGAATCCCGACCAAAGGCGGACAAACCGCAATCCCCGCAAACCACTGATGAATCAAAGTCTCAGCCGGATTCCCAGCCGGAAATCCAGGCAGAAGCCCCGCCGGCGGTGGATGTCACCCGGGAATCAATCGATCTGGGTATACTGACTCTGCAGAAAATGGCAGATCTGATCACTGATGATGCTGTGGTAGAGGCACAAACAGACAAAGACCATTTGACATTGAAAATTTCCGGCGGAAACGCGGGTATTCTCATCGGCAGAAAAGGCCAGACCCTGGATGCCATGCAGTTTCTCACCGACAAGATCATCAACCGGAAAAGCGAGGCCCGGGTTCGGGTGAAAGTGGATGTGGAAGGATATACAGAAACCCGCAAATCCAATCTGCGGCACCTGGCTGTGAAAATGGCGGAAAAAGCAAAAAAAACCGGCCGTCCGGCCACCATCAACCAGATGAGTGCCCAGGACCGGCGGATCGTCCATTTGGCCCTGAAAGATGACAACCGGGTACGGACCCAGAGTATGGGGGACGGTTATTACCGGCGGCTGGTGATCTTCCCCAAAAAAAAGAATTCCTTTGCCGGGAAAAAGCGGTTTAAAAGATAGGTTTTATGAATGACACCATTGCTGCAATCGCCACGCCCTATGGAAGCGGAGGAATAGGAGTCATAAGGGTATCAGGTCCGGAGGCCATGGATATTGCAGCACAGATTTTTTCCCGAACCCGCACAGGAACACCACCGGTCGGCCGTCTGGCATCCCACCGGGTGTATCACGGATATGTGCGGGACAAGGCAGATATCATCGACGAGGTTCTGCTCATTCCCATGTACGGCCCTAAGTCCTACACGGCAGAGGATGTGGTGGAAATCCAGGCCCATGCCGGCACCATTGTCCTCAAACAGATCCTGGAACTTCTGCTGTCAAAAGGGGCCCGCCTGTCTGAACCCGGAGAGTTCACCAAACGGGCCTTTTTACACCAGCGCATTGATTTGACCCAGGCAGAGGCGGTGGCGGATATCATCAATGCCAGGTCCGTATCCGCCCTTAAATTTGCCGCTTCCCAGAACATGGGGGTATTAAAGGAACAGATCCGGACACTGCGGGACAAACTGATTCACCTGCTGTCCTCTGTGGAAGTGTGCATCGATTTTCCGGATGATGCTGAAGGCCTTGATGTCACAGTCGGGGGAAATGAGATCCTTGACACGGTGATAACCCAATGCAAAGCATTCATCCAGCAGCACGAAGATGCCTGTTTTCTCAAAGAAGGCATCCGTATCGCCATATGCGGAAAACCCAATGTGGGCAAATCCAGTCTCATGAACCGGCTGCTGACCCGGGAAAAATCCATTGTCACGGCCATGCCGGGTACCACCCGGGATCCCATCCAGGATGCAGTGAACATGAACGGTGTGCCGTTTGTGATCACCGATACCGCCGGTATCCATGACACCGACGATCTGGTGGAAATTATCGGTATTGAACGGGCCAAGGACCATATCAAGGATGCGGACCTGATATTGTTCATGGTGGAACCGGGTACGGTTCTGTCTGACAGGGAATTTGAAAAAATGGTTCCCGCAGACAAAAAAATCATTCTGGTGACCAATAAAATTGATCTGGTCCAGGACCTGGAGGGAAGAGAAAAACCGGGAAGACCGCCAATGCCCAAACTGCCGGATATCTGTAAAGACATGCCCGGCATACAGATTTCAGCACTTCATGACTTAGGCATCAAACATTTGCGCGAAAAGATTGTGTACCTGTGTGTCCGGGACCTGACCATGCAGAACTCTGCTGTGATCCCGAACCTGCGGCATAAAAATGCCCTGGTCCAGGCCCTTGGGTTTCTCACCTCTGCAAAAGAGAACATTAAAAACATGGAACCTGAAGAAACCCTGGCCATTGACCTGAAAAACAGTATTGATTCTCTGGGAACAATTACAGGGGAAACCGCATCTGTAGATATACTGGACACTATTTTTAATAATTTCTGCATTGGAAAATAAAATATAAGGATACTTGCCCATGGCACTTGACTTAAAAAAGCATTTCACACAATACGAAGCCCTGGTTCAGGTGATTGACGGCGTGTTCGACCGGGTCAAACAGGAATATCCCAAAGAGGTTTTCTGCAGAGAAAAGTGCAGTGACTGCTGTTACGCCATTTTTGACATGCCCCTGATCGAAGCTTTGTACCTGAAGGCAAAATTTCTGGAAAAATTTTCCGGCAAAGCCAAAAACGACCTTTTGGAAATTGCCGACAAAACCGACCGGGCACTGGTCAAACTCAAACGGGAGGCCTATAAAAAAGTGCAGGCTGGTGCAGACCAGCTGGAGATTGTGGGCCGCATGTCCCAGGAACGGGTCAGGTGCCCGCTGCTGGGATCTGATGACCTGTGCGTGCTGTATGAATTCCGTCCCATCACCTGCCGGATTTACGGGATACCCACCGCCACCGCCGGTGCCAGCCATATCTGCGGACGTACCAACTTCATCCAGGGACAGGCCTATCCCACCCTGAACATGGACAAGCTGTATACCCAGCTCCAGCTTTTGTCAGCCCAGCTCATAAAGGACATCAAGTCCGGCAATATCAAAATGCATGAAATGCTGATCCCTGTGTCCATGGCCCTGGTCACTGATTTTAATGAAGAATATCTGGGGGTCCGACAAAATGGATAACTTTACCGACCAGCAGATCCAGGAGAGAAAAAAAGCAATCTTTGATGCCATGGGCAAGCGGGGACAGAAGCAGATCCTGAAAAAAGGGTATGACAAGTGGGACCCGTTCCAGGAACCCAAAGACCCCATTGATATCAGAAAAGACAAAACCAAAAGAACCTCCCAGGTATTGATCAGGGAATTTTTATCCCAGGCAGACCATGACACCTACACCAACTCCTTTGCCCAGGGGGCCTTGGAAATGTGTCTGGGTATTATCAATGAAGAGGAAAAAATCAGAGGCATGTTTGAATTTGCCTGCTGGTACAAAGCCCTGCTCAAACAGGAAGGGCATGACACCCTCTGACCGGGATGCTGTCCTGGCCATCCTGGACAATGCTGACACCTGTTTGACAGCCCGGGCCTGTGTGCGTGCCATTGGACACAAGCTCCAGATACCGTTTTTCCGGGCCAAAACCATCCTCAAAACCCTGGTGGACAACCAGGACCTGGCCTACCAGGATCTTTTCGGCAGCACCTGTGTCATTGCAAATTTTCAGAAACCGGTCCGGATAACCGACCATTTTTTTCTGATTCCACCGGACATACCCAGCATTGCAGGCCCTGATGAACTGGACATCCGGCTCGCACAGGGCATCTCCTTTGGCTCCGGCCACCACCCCACCACCCGCCTGTGCCTGGCTGCCATAGAGCACGTGTTTTTCACCGCAGATCTTGTGCCGGCAAAGCACCGGGGCCCGGGGGCAGATATCGGCACAGGATCGGGTGTTCTGGCAATTGCCCTGTGCCTGGCAGGCCTGGACCGGTGCCATGCCTGGGACATTGACCCCAATGCTGTATACGAAGCCCAAAAAAACATAGCTGCCAATCATCTTGGCAGCAGAATACCTGTGTCCGGGCATCACCTGCCGGACACAGGTCCAAAATTTTCCATCATCTGTGCCAATCTGCGTACCCCTGCCCTGGCAAAACTGGCGCCTGTCATGGCCCGCCGTCTGATGCCCGGAGGGATACTCATTTTGTCCGGCATAAGGGAATGGGAAACCACAGATCTGACAGCAGATTTTACAGAATACGGCTTTGTCCGGATCTGGGAAAAAACCCTGAAAAAATGGACAGGTCTGATCTTTACCAGCAAAACATAAGGCTGGAGAGAGCCGTCATAAAAACATTGTCTGTGACAGGATGATCCGTTATACTGGATTTTTGCGGGAACCAGAAACCCAAGGGATCAATGAAAAAATTCATCCGATATCTGATACCGGGACTGGTATTGTTTCTTTTTGCCGTACAAGTGGGCAGTGACGTATTTGTGTGGACAGATGAAGACGGGTACAGACATTTTTCCAATATTGCCCCGTCTTTGGAAGCTGACGATGCACGGATACTGGGAAAAGAAATCCAGAACCAGCTCTCAGAGGACCGGCAATTCCAGGTGCTCAAGGTATATGATGGAGATTCCCTGCTGGTGAAAGGCCTGGATTTGACGCTCAAAATACGCATGGTGGGTATTGATGCCCCGGAAACCGGGGGCAGGAGCAAACCGGGCCAGCCCTACAGCAAAAAAGCCCACCTGTATTTATCCCGCCTTGTCAAGGACCGGGCAGTCACCCTGAAAAGCTATGGCCTGGGCGGGTATAACCGGGTTCTGGCAGAAGTGTTTTCCAGTGACACCAATGTCAACCTGGAAATGATAAAAATGGGGCTTGCAGAAGTCTACCAGGGCAGAAAGCCGGAACATTTTGATGCATCCCCGTATGTGGCAGCCCAGATCCGGGCCCGGAATAACCGCATCGGCATGTGGTCTTTGGGCAGCCGCTATAAAAGCCCGGGACAGTGGCGAAAGGAAAATCCCAGAAATTAAAGACCAGGGCAGTTTGCCGGAAATATCAGCAGAGACTTCCTAAAATTCATACATTTTCACCAGTGCTTGTTTTGGGACCACATTTTCTGCTCTGCCTGTCAGACAGACACCATTTGGATCCGGAAAATCAGGTTTGCAAATATCCTGATGGTCAGAAGGGAATATCGTCATCAGGAATAGGGCCCTGGCCCCCGCCCATGCCCGGACTGGTCTGGTTCTGAAAATTCTGGCTGCCGGGGGCCGGACCTCCCTGCTGCTGGTATCCGCCGCCCGGCTGATTATACCCGGCACCGCCCTGCTGAAGACCGGTGTTTTGTTGATATCCCCCGCCACCCTGGGTATCGCTTCTGCCGCCACCCAGAAATTGAAAATTGGTTACTATAATGTCAGTGGTATAGTGCGTCTGGCCTTCCTTTTCATAATTGCTGGTCTGGAGCCGGCCTTCAATATAGACCTGCCTGCCCTTGGACAGATATTTTTCCAGAATCTCAGCTGGTTTTCCAAAGGCCACAACGCGGTGCCACTCTGTTTTTTCCTGTTTTTCCCCGGTGTTTTTATCTGTCCATTGCTCGCTTGTGGCAATGGGGAAATTCACCACTGCCACTCCCTGCTGGGAATACCGTATTTCCGGGTCCCTTCCCAGATTACCGATAAGTATTACCTTGTTTACACCCGCCATGTTTCTCTCCTTTTCATCGTGGTTGATACTGCTGTGTGTCAGGGCAATATGCTCA
>DATFKQ010000175.1:0-21615 GCA_035268565.1 Desulfotignum sp.
TGAAAGAGAAGGCTGGATATACCACCCTTTGAGATTCATTTCATCGATGATATGGAAAACATTGACGCTATCGGAGCCGAACGAAAGCAGGGTCATATCCGGTTCAGCCAGAAGATACAGTTCAGGTATCGATGCAACTGCCTTTTTTATCGCTTCCACGGCAAGCAGCTGTTTTTCTGCAAACGCAAAGTACTGCCTGTCTCCCACATGGTTGAGAACCGCCCAGGCTGCTGCCAGGGGGCCCCCGCTCTTAGTACTCTGGATCGTGGGATTGATCATGGTGTAACCGAGCCACCGGGTGAAGGCAAACATCTGAAAAGCCCGCAGCTCTGGATTGCGGTACAGGATCATGGATGCGCCTTTGGGGGCATACGCGTACTTGTGCAGATCCACGGAAATGGAGGAGACCCCCTCCAGGGAAAAGTCAAACGCAGGGACATCCCGTCCCAGTCTTTTGAAATAGGGAAGCAGAAATCCGCCCATGCAGGCGTCCGTGTGGAACCAGATGCCGTGTTCCTGTGCAATCCGGGCAAGCGTCTCAAAGGGATCGATCACACCCTGGGTATAGGAGGGAGCGGACCCGACCATAAAAATTGTATTTTCGGTGATGTGTGCTGCCATGCGGTCGGGATCGGCCCTGAAGGTTTTCGCGTCCACTGAACCGGTCACGGTTTTGATACCGAAATAGTGGGCTGCTTTATGAAACGCCGCATGTGCAGTAGTGGGAACAATCATTTCAGGCGCCGTAATATCCGGGCGTTTCACCCGGTAATAATCCCGGGCCGTCTTCACCGCCAGCAGAATGCTCTCCGTACCCCCGCTGGTAAAATTACCCACCACCTCTTGGCCGCCCTGCAGGTGATTTCTCATCATCGAAACCAGATCGTTCTCCATCTGCAAAAGGCTTGGATAAACGCTGAAATCCAGGGCATTTTCACTTAGAAACAGGTTGTAGATCTCCTTGGCAAAGGACAGAATCTCTTTGCCCGGATCAAAAATATAGCCGAACGCCCTGCCCGACTGCCAGTCCATATCATTTTTTCTGTACCGGCCCAGCGCTTCAAAAATCTCTTCGCGTGCACGCCCTTTTTCAGGTATTTTCATTGCCTCTCCTCTGCATGTTCCGGGTTTCAGACAGGATTATGCAGGAATAAAACAAAAAAACCGGATCTGTCAAACAAAATTCCATTCCCGGTACCAGAACAGCCGGTTTCCTTGTTGACATCAAAAAAAGAGGCGTTGATCAATTTTTTTTTGAAATATTTTTTTTGCTTCCAAAAGAGTCGCTGTGGTCTATTGTCTTTTTTAATGGAGACAATACCCGAAGCGCAATAAAATTCAATCCTGCCACAAGTATGGCGATCTCGAATCTGTTAAAGGCAATGGCAGCGCCTACCGTTCCTGTGGACCACAAACTCACCGCTGTTGCAGTTCCCCGAATTTCATTTTTTCCTTCTTTAAGGATTGCACCGCCGCCGATAAACCCGATGCCGGTCATCAGACCTTGCATGATCCGGGCCCGGGCATCGGGATTATCAGCAGTGAGAAAAGATTCGGCAATAATGACATAACCGCAGCTGGCTACGGCAACAAGGGGAAATGTGCGCAGTCCCAGGCTTCTGGAAAAGTATTCTCTTTCCAGAGCCAAAGGAAGTGTGACAACAAAAGCAGCCACAATTTTAAACAGGTATTCTATAAATACAAACCAGTAAAAATCAGAAAAGGAAGAAATATTCCTGTGCAATTCATTCCAGAGATGCAAAAAAAAATCTGCCATTTTATGGTCCTGAATATTGTCTTTTCTAAATACTCCCAAATGAATGGCTGTTTATCCGCGCAATTCTTGGCCGCAGAAATATTGCAGTTTCATATGGATACATGTTTATGCCGCTCTTGAAAACCCTGCTGCAGACAAAATTATGCCCTTTAAACCGGGGGCCGCCGCCTTCCCCTGACCAGAAAAATTATAAAAAGGATTAAAAATATGACAAATAAAATCTGGGCAATGCCGGCCGCCGCACCTGCGATGCCGGTAAACCCCAAAAGACCTGCGACAATTGCAATGATGAAAAAAGTCAGTGCCCATCCAAGCATATCGGTTACCTCCTCATATAATGTTTACTTTCACATATTTAAAATGAAATCTCACTGCGCTATTGCATTTTTTCTCCGGCTTCTTCCAGTTTTTCACCGGTTTCTTCCTTTAATTCTTCAGCCTTTTCACCTACCTGCTCTGCTGTTTCATCTATTTTTTCGCCTGTTTTTTCTGCAGGCCCTTCCTGTTCACACCCTATCGTGCCTATTCCCAAAAATGCCAGAAAACTAATCAAAACAATTATTTTTTTTAGTGCGGCCATACCGGCGTATCCTTTCATCTATCAGGTTATAATGCCGGGTATAAAACTTTTTCCCGGCAGTAACCATAATTTATTTTTCTTTTTTTTATCCCAGAATATCTTTGATATCTTCGTCCGGTGTTTTTATGGGCATAATATTGAATTTTTCTACCAGAACATTGAGTATGTTGGGTGTGAAAAACGCAGGAAGGCTTGGCCCCAGGCGCATGTCCTGAATACCCAGATACAGCAGAGCCAGCAGAATACAGACCGCTTTCTGCTCATACCAGGATAAAATCATGGACAGGGGAAGGTCATTGACATTGGTGTCCAGTGCATTGGAAAGCGCCAGTGCAATCTGAATAGCGGAATAGGCATCATTACACTGCCCCACATCCAGAAGCCGCGGTATCCCGCCAATATCTCCAAGATCCTTGTCAAAGAAACGGAATTTTCCGCAGGCAAGGGTCATAACAATGCAGTCCTGGGGTAATTTTTCCACAAATTCAGTATAATAATTGCGCCCCGGTTTGGCACCGTCACAACCGGCAACCAGAAAAAAATGACGGATCTTTCCAGCCTTGACAGCCGCAAGTATATCCTCGGCCTTATCAATAATCGCATTTCTGGCAAACCCGGTCATGACTGCTCCCTTGTCCATATCCTCTGCAAAACCAGGAAGCTCCAGTGCCCGGTCGATCACCGGCTGAAAATCGGTGTCCGGAATATGGGGTATCCCGGGCCATCCCACCAGGCCGGAGGTAAACAGATTGTTTTCATAGGATTTCTGGGGACGCTGCAGGCAGTTGGTGGTCATCAGGATTGCCCCGGGAAAATCCACAAACTCTCTGGTCTGGTTCTGCCAGGCCGTGCCGTAGTGCCCGTAAAAATGCTCATATTCTTTTAATTTCGGGTACCCGTGAAGCGGGAGCATCTCACCGTGGGTATACACAGTAATTCCCTTTCCCCGGGTTTGTTTGAGCAGTTCTTCAAAGTCTTTGAGATCGTGACCAGATGCGACAATGGCCTTGCCTTTTTTATGTCCCAGGGGAACCCGGGTGGGTATGGGATGCCCGTATGTCTGCGTATTGCCTGCATCCAGCAGTTCCATGGCCTGGTATGCTGCTTTGCCGCAGTCAAAGGTCATTTGTACCCAGTCGTCCAGATTCATGCCTTCCTGCTGTATGGCAGCCAAAGCCTTGAATATAAAATGGTAGAGTTCATCATCTTCCTGTCCCAGTATCTGGGCATGATCTGCATAGGCAGCCACCCCTTTGATGCCGAACAATACGGTGTGTTTTAAGGACAGAATATCTGCATTGTCCGCAGGATATGAAAACAATCCCACCGCTGCCGCCTGCCCAAGGAGTTCATCCTGGGTTTCTGCCGGGACAAATGTGGCAGCCCCTTGTTTGAGCTGCAAAGGAAAGCTGCCGCTTTCCAGTTTTTTCTTAAGCTCTTCGCGCAGTGCAACGCTCTGATGGATCAGGTCCACAAAACGCTGGGGATCAAAATCCACATTGGTTAAGGTTGAAAAGGCGGCTTTAACGGTAAACACCCCATACCGCCGATCCTGTATGCCGAACCTGATGCCTTCAAGCGCCACCTCAGAAAGCCCCATGAGGCTGTATAGAAGCAGATCCTGCAGGTCAGACACTTCCGGTTTTTTTCCGCAGACACCAAGGACCTCACAACCTGTCCCCTTTGCTGTCTGCTCACATTGATAGCAAAACATAGCTCTCCTTTTTTTTATGGAACGGCGAACGGATAAGCTGTATCCGCCCGCCGCCTGTAATCATCCTAAGATTAAGAACGCTTTAGGAACATTTTTCGTCATCCCCTGACTTATCCTTGTCATAGGTGTGGGCTTCAGAAGTATCAATAGACATTTTATCCATGGTCTCCTGACGTTCCTTTTTTCTATCTTCTACACGGTCTTCACAATCTTTATTTTTATCGTCTGTCACAGCATTCACCTCCTTTTTCTGCTGGGCTTTGGTTCCGGCTCTGCCGTCATCACAGGCCTCTTCCGGCGCTTCATTGGGTCTTGCATGCTCGGCCCATTCAGGGGCCCGTGTGCAGACATCAAGATTATCAGGTTGTTGTTTTTTTTCATCTGTCATAAAAAACACCTTTTTTCCGCGGCTGTAAAAAAGCCGCTCCTTTTTCCAGGGAAATGGCAGTCCGGGTTATCAGGATTTCCATAAACCATGGACGTTACAATATTCGCGGGCGGAAACATTCTTGTTCTGGCATGCAAAAAATGCTTCCGGTGCCTGTCCGGGTTTCAGAAAATGACGGCAGGATGTATCATCATCAACGATTTCAATCCATTCAATGTGATGCTTTTCTTCCATGGGATGGGGATTGCTCCCGACTTTCACGGTTACACCGCCTTCAGATGCCTCGATCACAGGCACATGTTTTTCTTTGCCTTCATCTGCGGCTGCCTTTTCGTCAAAAAGAATCATTTCTTCTCCGCAGCATACCAGTTCGCCTTCCCCGCCGTGAAGGACTTCAATAATGTTGCCGCATGCTTCACATTTAAAGATCTGTTTTTTTTGTGCCATTTGACTGTCTCCGTTTTTTTGGGTTTCCAGATTACATTGTCTGCGGTTGATGTGCAGATAAATCTTATCTCATCAACCGTTTGCCTGTTGTTCATTTTGTTATGATGAAACAGAAAAGATCTGGAAACAATAGGTAGAAACATGTATTTCTCCGCCATATTTCATTTATAATCCCGCAATCTCCAGTACAAAAAGAAAACCGATTATAAAGACAGCCACCGCAATAATTACCAGCCAGGGATTCTTTGGCTGAACCAGATCGATCACGGTCTTGTCACCAAAACTGCCCAGGGGCAGGACCCGTTCTTTCAGCCGGGGATAAACAGCAGCATAAATCCCGGCCCCTGCCATGATGCCCAGGATACCACCAATAAGGGCATCCAGTGCACCATGTCCCACCGCACCCACGGATGTGCCCGGACAATATCCGAGAATGGCAAAGCCGACACCGAAAATAAGCGGTCCGGGAATAGTTGCTCCCAGGGAACCTGATTTTTTGTGAAGATTTATCCAGCCCAGATCACGCATGGCATATATGCCCACCATTCCCGTTACAATCGCGGTCAGGATAATTTTAACCACGGTAAAATCCTGGAGCAGCAGCTGCTGCATGATGGTGTCATAGTAGCAGACCCCGCCCTTCTGCAGGAAAAATCCGAAAAGAAATCCTATGGCCAGTCCCAGAAAATATTGTATCCATGTGCAGTTGTGGAGGGCCTTTAACATGTCAGTCTCCTATATAATCCGGTATATAAAGAAAGCCACGGCAACACCTGCACCAAAAAAGCAGAAAACAGCGATCCAGCTGCTCAGTACAAGCTGCAGCGTACCGCTGATGCCATGGCCGCTGGTGCAGCCCGAGCCCCAGCGGGCCCCGAAACCAACGCAGATACCGCCGAACAGGGCCGCACCCAGACGCAGGCCGATGCCCGGACCAAAAGCATCTTCCCACATTCGGGGCACCCATTTCCAGACGATGTCTCCGGAAAGCCATGCAGCAGTATAAGCCCCCAGAAACAACCCGGCAACCAGCATCCATTCCCAGTCAATGGTGGGCTGATTTTCCCGATAATAAGGCTTTTTGCGCACTTCAGGACCGCGTACTGCTGTTTCGATCATGCCCGCACTTTTGGCAAACGCAGTGGATACACCTATGGGATGATTGGAGAGCAGAAAAGCGAGCCAGCAAAGAATACCGATTCCAAGGCCTGCAATGTAGGGGGACCATATGGAAACAGAAAGATAATCTGCAAATATTTGAAAAATATCCATAAGCAGATCACCCCTCCTGCAGTTCGCAGCCCACGTTTTTGCAGGCTTGCATGGATCCGAGGCTGTCTTCCACCCTGGTGAAGCCGTGCTGTTTGAGGATCGAGGCGGCAATGATTGCCCTTTGACCGCTGCCGCAAAAAGTGATTACCGGCTTGCGGGGATCGAGTTCATCAATCCGGTGTGGAAGCTCCCCGAGAAAAATGTGGGTGGCGCCTGCCAGTCTGCTCTGTTTGTATTCGCTGATTTTGCGGACATCAAGCAGGGTGAGGTCTTCTTTGTGCTGCATACGCTGCCCAATTGCAGCAGCGTGGACAGCGCCGATACGGTCATAGGGCAGACCTTCCACTTCCCAGCTGTGCATGCCGCCTTTGAGATAGCCTGACACCCGGTCATACCCTGTCCGGATCAGATGCGCCACCGCCTCAGGTATCTGTTCTTGTGTCTCCGGAATCAAGATGATGTCAGTACTATAATCCAGCAGGTATCCGGCATAGGCGGGTATCATTTCCAGGGGCATGGCAAGGCTGCCCGGAATGAAAGCGCCGGCATAGGCCTCAGGGCTGCGCAGATCCATAAGCACTGCTCCGTCGGTCTGCGCTTTTTCCACATCTTTTGCAGGCATGGGTTCGGGTTGCGGCAGTGTATGCAGAGGCGGTGGACCAAACTGGTTGTAGTGTTCCATTTTTTTGAAATACGGCGGCATGTAATGCTGTTCGCGGACCTTGAAATCAATAAAGGCCTCCCGGTCTGTTTTCTGCAGTGCAGGATTGTGCATCCGCTCATACCCGATGGTGGAAAATTCCCGCGAGGCCATGCTGTCGCCGCACACGGATCCGGCACCGTGGGCCGGATAGATGATGGTCTGGTCGCCCAGGGGCAGCAGTTTGTCGAAAATGGAATCATACAGGGCACCTGCCACTGCGCGGGCCTGATCCGGGAAAAAATCGGTTCGGCCCACATCTCCTATAAACAAGGCATCTCCGGTAAAGACTGCCACCGCATCTTTGCCATAATTTTTATCCGTGACCACTATGGAAATGGATTCAAAGGTGTGGCCGGGGGTTTCAAGAATTTTCAAACCCAGATCACCCACTGCAAAAGTGTCGCCTTCAGAGACACCTTCTCCATAAGAGAAATCAAGGGCTTTTCCGTGATAAACTGCAGCACCGGTGCGCCGGGCAAGATCTTTTGAACCGATGACATAATCCTCATTGCGATGGGTTTCAAATATCCGGGTTATCCGCATCCCCTGCTGGGCGGCAATTTTTGCATATATTTCCCCATCGCGCCGGGGGTCGATGACTACTGCATCACGGCCATCACCCAGAATATAGGATAAATGGGCGATGCCTTCAGATTTGATTTTTTTCAAAAACATGACAGCTCCTTGCTTTCAGGGTTTCATCATTGTTTTTAAAAGATAACAACATCTGTTTTATGGTGGAATACAGCATTCTCCCCATTTTCAGACAGTAAAAGCTGTAGAAACACAGATCAGGTAATGCGGTTCACTGCAATTTTCATCTGTTGGAGTTTATCCATTATGATATCCAGGGGCAGCATGCCCAGGCCGCAGTCAGGACCTGCCATCAGCCTGTTTTTATCTATATGCGCCAGTGCGGCCCGCAGCCGGGATTCGATTTCATCCGCAGATTCGATACGGGTTCTGGCGATACCGATCACCCCCAGGATGATGGTGGTGGCTTTGAATTTTTCCAGCAGGAACAAGTCATTGGGACGGTGGGCATCTTCAAGGGACACCACATCAACTGCTGCATCGTCCAGGGCCGGTGCCAGACGAAAATAGGCATCAGGAGATGCTTTGGGATAATCTGTGCTGTCAAGTTTGTCCGGGTATCCGCAGCAGATATGGGTGGCCCGGTTGAGCTGATCGCCTGCACCGAAAAAGCACCTTTCCAGGTTCTCCATGCCATAGGCAAGGGCCTTTTCCGGAAACCTTGCAAACAAAGGCTCATCAACCTGGACCCACCGGCAGCCGGCCCTGGCCAGACGCAGGATTTCCATATTCAGTGCTTCTGCCAGCACCCGCCCCAGCCGGCGGTCGTCTTTGTAGAATTCATCTGCCACGGAATCTGCAATGGTCATGGGTCCGGGCATGGTGATCTTCACCGGCCGGTTTGTGGCAGACTGGGCCACCTGCCAGTCCCGGACCAGAAATGGCCGGCCCGGTTTTATCTTTCCGGTAATGGTGGGCACCTTCACGGCCCAGGCACCGGCGCGCATGTACTTTTCGGTCAACCGGTTAAAATCAAAGCCGGCCAGGTGCCGGCAGTGGTAGTGGATATAATTTTCCCGGCGCAGCTCCCCGTCCGTGGGGATATCGATACCGGCGGCCGCCTGTTTTGCCACCACCTCTTTGGTGGCCTGGTCCAGCAGCACCAATGTCTGGTCATCCCGGCAGGTTTCACAGGCATCCAGCGCCTCCGTTGGATTTTTCGCTGTGGTGCTCGCCCCCTGAAACCAGTCAGGAATGGGTATGTCAGGTGGTTTGGGCCAGGCCCCGATGGTGGTAGTCTGAATTGTCATTTTTCTTTTAATCCTTATCCCTGGATTTTCTGGCAGATATCATGACAGCTTCCCCTATTTCTTGGGCTTTTCCCATGGACCGTTTCATCTGTTCATAAACGGATCCGTCCTCCATTCCGGCCCGTATCCTTTCATCTGCCTGTTCAATCTCCTTTGGGGAAGACAGACAGAATATGGAATCGCTGCTCTGAAAATGGGGTTCCAGCACCAGGGAAGGATCTGAATAGTAGCGTTCCTCAAACAGCCTGCCTGAAGGCACAATGTGTTTGATATCCATGAACCCCAGATCCGTCATTTTCCGGGTCAGTGTCTCTATGGGCACATATCGTGCCGCTATCCTGGCGGCAGCTGCATCCATGTAAGCATAACTCCAGTATACTCCGGTCAGCGGATGCAGCTGTTCCTGACTGCAGGTGTTGATGATCAGGCTGCCTCCGGGCTTCAGCGTCCGCCAGGCTTCCTTCAGAAAAAGGGTCAGATTCGGAAAATCCAAAGAGGTGTCCAAATGATGGAGCACCTGATTGACAGTATAGGCATCAAAAAAATTTTCCCTGAAATCCAGACCCAGGATGTTGCCCAGGGCCAGCCTGACATTACCGGTATCTCCAATCTTCTGCCGGGCAGCTGCCAGGCCCTGTTCAGAACCTTCCACCCCATACATGGCCTTTACATGATGCTGCAGGATATTGAGATACGCCCCTGTGCCGAACCCGCCTTCCAGCACTGTCAGGGTTTCGGCAGGACCAGTCTGTGACAGAATATCCAATAGTTCGGTCAGGCCGTTGGGCTGCCGGTTTTTGTCGTAGAGAAGAAAGACGTCGTTGTAATTGCAATAGGCGGAAGCATTTGTTTTGTCAGTATCACCCATGATTTTCTCCCCTGAAAATTGAAAAGCACACCTATTTTTACCATACGCACGTCAGGTGTGCTATGTGGGAAATGTTAAATTTACCCCAACACAGACAAGAAAGCAAGGCCAGTACTTATCCACAATACAAACAACAGTCATGAAAGGTAACTATTTTAGGTTGACAAAACTTAGACCCGCATAATATTTACAGTTAAGGCGAAACCTTAAAAACCCAAATGTAAGGGTTAAGACAGGTTTTTGGAAAAACCATTGGGAAGCACAGACAACGGTCTTGTGAAAGGGGGTTTCAATGGAAAATGTACCTGCCATATTTCAATATGCAAAAATACCCTCCCGGCTTAAGGCCGATGCGAATACAAAGCAGCGTAAAATACCCTCAAGACGCTTCCGCAGGCGCTCTCGAGGCAAATTTTACGCCCTGACCAGAGTGTCCGGTGATACCCATCAAACCCTTATAGATAAGAATTCACCTTTGCGGCTTTGCGTGTATGGCAGCGAAGATGACCTCTACCTGGATGTAATCACCATGGATAAAAACAAAAAGATCAATAACAGTTTTACCCGTCCCATAACCAACGGAAGTTTAAATGGGCTTGTAAAAAGTATTCACAACCAGATGGGGCTTGTAATCGATTACAGTGTATAGATGGACAATAGCACCAGGCCCCCCTCCGAATCTGACGGTTTGTTCACAGGACACCACCAGGGGCTTCCCATAGAAGCGCACGCTGCTATGCAAATGTCCAGTCCACATTTTTTTTCTTGACTTTTCACAAGAACTCTTTCATATCATTATTCGAATGATGTTCGAATAATGAATTTCATTTGTATTTTCTGCCGATCAGACCAGGGATGCAGGTATGGGAACCAAAGAAAGACGGGCAGGTGAAAAGCAGGCCAGACTGGCGCAGATTCTTGACGGCGCAAGAAAGATGCTGTTTTCCCACGGCATAGATAATATTTCCATGTCCGGTATCGCCAGAAAAGCGGAACTGGGAGTTGGCACCATCTATTTTTATTTTCAAAGCAAAGAAAATATTTTCGCGGCCCTCCAGGAGGAGGGACTGGCTCTGTTGTACCGCAACATCCAGCAGATTCACAGCCGGCCGGTTGCCGGTGACAAAAAGCTGACATTGATCGGTCAGGCATTCTATGCATTCTGTCATGACCACAAAGACTATTATGATGTGATCAACTATTTTCTGTCCTCTTCCAAAATATTTTTCACGCCCGACCTGAAAAACCAGATCGACATGTCCGGCGGTAAAATCCTGGACCTGATTGAAAAAATCATCGAACAGGGCATGGCTGACCGCACCTTTGCACCAACCGATGCCCGAAAATATGCCGTCCATTTCTTTGGGGCACTCCACGGGGTGATGCATCTGAAGAAACTGGAAAGCACTGCTCTGGCAAAAGAAGATCACCAGCAAATCTATGCATTCAGCCTGGCACAGCTGGTGGCAGGCCTGAAAGGAGGAGACACGTGTTCACAGACCTGAAGGACAAAACCGCCCTGGTAACCGGTGCCGGCAAAAAAACCGGTATCGGTTATGCCATATGCCAAAAACTGGCCGCTTGCGGATGCAATATTGTCATCGCTGACCTGGGCCGTTCCGAAGACTGCGCAGGGGATGTCAAAACCGGTGCTCTGGAGGAAATGACCCGGATTGCCGCGGAACTGAAAAAAGAACACGGCATTAAAACGTTGTGCACCCCCCTGGATGTCACAGACAACGCATCCATCAGCCGGATGGCCGAAACCCTGCACCAGGCATTCGGACGGGTGGATATCCTGTGCAACAATGCCGGCGCCACCTTCGGGGTACCCAACGGCATTCACACCTATGACGAAACCGCCTGGCTCAGGACCCTGGATGTCAATCTCAACGGGGTTTTCCGGGTATGCAAAGCCATCATTCCCCTGATGCAGGCAGCCGGCGGCTGTATCATCAACACCGCATCCCGGGCCGGCAAAGTGCCACCTCTGTTCAACGGAGCCTATGCCGTGTCCAAGGCCGGGGTGATCATGATGACCAAGGTGATGGCCAGGGAACTGGCCGGCCTGAACATCCG
This sequence comes from Desulfotignum sp., assembly GCA_035268565.1. Taxonomy (GTDB): domain Bacteria; phylum Desulfobacterota; class Desulfobacteria; order Desulfobacterales; family Desulfobacteraceae; genus Desulfotignum. The sequence continues at coordinate 11,673 of DATFKQ010000175.1, forward strand.
GGTGAATGCGGTCTGTCCCGGCCAGATCAAAACCGATCTGGAACAATGGCGGTTCGGCCTGGAGGCCCGGTTCTTCAACACCACCGTCGCGGAGCAGGAGGCAAAAATGTGCCAGACCATCCCCATGGGCCGGATCGGCGGCCCCAAAGAGGTGGCAGACCTTGTGGCGTTCCTGGCTTCGGACCGGTCCTCCTATATGACCGGCCAGGCCATCAATATATGCGGCGGACAAATCATGGAACTGTAAATACCCACGCCAATGACCCTGAAAGGAGACTTTCCCCATGACAACCATTACCGGTGCCCAGCTGGCGGCCCAGGCATTGATCGACCGAAAAATTCCTTATATCTTTTCTTTGAGCGGGGGGCATATCACCCCCATCTACCAGCACCTGGAAAACTCTGATGTCAAAATATTCGATACCCGGCATGAACAGGCAGCCCTGTTCATGGCCGAGGCCTGGGGAAAGCTGTCCCGGACCCCGGGCGTGGCCATGGTAACGGCCGGCCCCGGATTCACCAATGCCCTGACCGGCGTGGCCAGTGCCCATTTCTCCAACACCCCCCTGGTGCTCATCGCCGGGTGCGTGGGCCTGGACAACAAGGAACGGCTGGATCTCCAGGACATGCCCCAGGAGGAGGTGATCAAACCCATGGTCAAAAAAGCCCTGGTCTGCCGCAAAGCCGAACGGGTGGCTGAATACATGGACATGGCCTTCCGGACGGCCCGGGCTGGTCGGCCCGGCCCGGTATATCTGGAGATTCCCATTGATGTGCTCAACACCCCGGTGGACCCTGCATCTGTCAAACAGATCAACACCCAGGTCCTGTCCCGGCCGGCTGACCCGGAAAAGGCAGATGCACTCATCGACATGATCCAGCAGGCCGAAAAACCGGTAATCATAGCCGGAACCGGTGCCTGGCAGGCGGATGCCGGGAAGACCCTGACCCGGTTCATGGAACAGACCGGCATCCCTGTTTTCACCTCTTTGTCCGCCCGGGGGCTGGTGCCGGACAGCCACCCTCTTTGCTTTGAAGGCGCTGTGGCTGTCCGGCCCGGCGCCTGTTTTGCCGCCTATCTGGAAACCGACCTGATCATCATCCTGGGAACCCGGATTTCTTTGTATTACCTGTTCGGAGATATTTTCAACCCTGAGGCCCGGATCGCCCAGGTGGATATCCAGGCCGAAGAGATCGGCCGCAACCGCAGTGTGGACCTGCCCGTGGTCAGTGATGTGCACACCTTTCTGACCATGTGCCAGGCCCGGATCGATAAAAAAGGGCTGTCTTCTGCACTGGTGTCCCGGTTCACCCCCTGGGTGGAAAAACTTCTTCAGGCCCATACCGACGGCAAAGCCCCGGCCACAAAGGACTGGGAATCGGATCATATCCCGGTCCATCCGTTGCGCCTGGCAAAAGAAATCGACAATTTCATGGACCGGAAAACAGATGTGGTAGTGGCGGACGGGGGAGACACCACCACCTGGATGGGCATGACCCGCACCCTGAACCATCCGGGCCGGTATCTGGATTACGGTATTTTCGGCTCCCTTGCCGTGGGACTGCCCTATGCCAATGCTGCAAAACTCTGCTATCCGGACAGCCGGGTCCTGCTGGTCACCGGAGACGGTTCCGTGGGGTTCAACTTCATGGAGTTTGAAACCGCCATCCGCAAGAACCTGCCCATTGTGGTGGTGATCGCCAACGACCTTGGCTGGGGCATGATCCGCCACAGCCAGGAGCTGCGCATCGGCCATGCCATTGCAGACGGCACCTGGATCGGCCGCGTGGACTACCATAAAATGGTGGAAGCTATTGGCGGCAAAGGGTTTCTGGTGGAAGACCCCGGGGATATACGACCCGCTCTGGAAGCTGCGTTCGCTTCGGGCAAAGTGTGCTGCATCAACGTGATGACCGATACCACCACGGTGAGCCCGGCCAGCAGCATGCTGGCCAATGTGGGGGCCTACAAAGCCTGACCCGGCCGGCACACCGTTAAACTGCATACTGTCCGGGCAGGCAATTTACGGCCGGACAGGCAATACATTCGGCAACCTGAACCCGGAGGAAATGTCATGGACCCTGTCATGGTGGACCAGGTTCACCTGAATTTCAATCCCACGGGAATTGCCATTCTCAACGGCGCCATCGGACTGATGATGCTGGGGGTGGCCCTGGAATTGAAAGTCGCTGATTTCAAACGGATCATCACCAGCCCCAAAGCCCCGATGATCGGATTGTTCGCCCAGTTCATCCTGCTGCCGGCATTCACTTTTCTGCTGGTGATGCTGATCCGGCCCCATGCCTCCATCGCCCTGGGCATGATGCTGGTGGCAGCCTGCCCGGGCGGCAACCTGTCCAACATCATCACCTACCTGGCCAAAGGCAACTGTGCCGTGTCCATCAGTATGACCGCCGTATCCACCATGGCGGCCATCTTCATGACCCCGCTGAACATCTCTTTGTGGGGCAGCCTGAACCCGGACACGCTGCCCATCCTGACCCAGGTCCGGCTCAACCCTGTGGATGTGTTTGTCACAGTGTTTCTGATTCTGGGCATTCCCCTGAGTGCCGGCATGCTGCTGGGCCGGTTCATGCCGAATCTGGCAGAAAAAATCAGAAAACCCTTTAAAATATTTTCCCTGGTGTTCTTCATGGTGATTGTGGCCGGTGCCCTGGCCGCCAACTGGCAGCATTTTATCACCTATGTGGGCCTGGTCATGGTGGCGGTATTGATACACAATGCCCTGGCCCTGAACATCGGGTACTGGTCCGGCCGGATCTTCGGTCTGCCGGCAAAGGACTGCCGGGCCGTAAGCATTGAGGTGGGCATCCAGAACTCGGCCCTGGGCCTGGTGCTGGTGTTCAACTTCTTCCACGGCCTGGGGGGGATGGCTGTGCTGGTGGCCTGGTGGGGTATCTGGCATATCCTGGCAGGACTGGCTGCCGCCTTTATCTTTACCCGGTTTCCCCTGCCGGCAGAGGAAGGTGAAAATGACACCGTCTCCTGCATTTAAAGACCAGGTGGCGGTCATCACCGGAGGGGCCAGCGGCATCGGCCTGGCAACGGCCCGGGAGTTTGCCCGGCGGGGTGCTGCCATTGCCGTGCTGGACATGGACCAGCAGGCCCTGGCAACCCTGGATAAGCAGATCCCGGGGCCTTTGCTGGCCATCCCCTGCGACATCACCGACCCTGCAGCTGTCCAGGCGGCCATGGACACCATCATCAGCCATTACGGCCGGATGGACCTGCTGTTCAACAATGCCGGCATCACCCAGCGGGGGTTGTTCAGCAACACGGACCTGTCCGTGTTCCGGCAGGTGATGGAGGTCAATTTTTTCGGTTCCCTGTACTGCACCAAGGCGGCCCTGCCCGCCCTGATCCGAAATAAAGGGGCCATCATCGTCAATGAATCCATTGCCGGCATCGCACCCCTCGTGGGCCGTACCGGGTACAGCGCCAGCAAGCACGCCCTGAACGGTTTGTTCACCTCTTTGCGCTGTGAACTGCGGCATACCGGCGTGCATGTCATGGTGGTGTGTCCCGGTTTCATCCGCACCAATCTGCAAAAACGGGCCCTGGGTCCGGACGGGGCCATTGCCACCCATCCCCAGACCCGGGTGGGATCGGAAGACACTGCCGATCATGTGGCTGAGCAGATTGCCACAGGGGTGCTTAAAAAAAAATCCACCCTGGTGCTCACCCCCATAGGCCGGCTGGGGTATTACATTCACCGGCTTTGGCCGAATTTATATGAAAGAATAATGACACACCAGTTCAAAGCGGAACTGAAAGGAGAAAAATGATGACAAAACTGAAAATGACCCCCAGCGAAGCCCTGGTGGAAACCCTTGTGGCTGAAGGGGTGGACACGGTGTTCGGCATAGTGGGGTCTGCATATATGGATGCGCTGGATCTGTTTCCGGCCGCAGGTATCAGGTTTGTGCCGGTGGCCCATGAACAGGCCGCCTGTCATGCGGCCGACGGCCTGGCAAGGGTCACGGGACGTCCCCAGGTGTGCATTGCCCAGAACGGGCCCGGTGCCGCCAACTTTGTATCCGCTCTGACCGCCGCATACTGGGCCCATTCCCCGGTGGTGGCCATTGCCCCGGAAACCGGGTCCATGGGCATGGGCACAGGCGGGTTCCAGGAACTGGATCAGATGGCCATGTTTGAAAAACAGACCGTTTTCCAGGTGCGGGTGACCGCGCCCCAGCGGATGGCGGAACTGACCCGGCAATGCTTCTACAGGGCCAAGCTGGAAAACGGCCCCACCCACCTGAACATTCCCAGGGATTATTTTTACGGCACCTGTGACGACGAGATCTACAAAACCCTGGAGATCAGCGTGGGCTCCGGGGACCGGTCCGCTCTGGACGAAGCGGCCCGCCTTTTGTCAAAAGCCCGGTATCCGGTGATTCTGTCCGGCGGCGGGGTCAGCCAGGGCAATGCCCTGGATCCCGTGACTGCCCTGGCCGAATATCTGACCGCACCTGTGGTCAACTCCTATCTGCACAATGACACCTTTCCCGGAGATCACCCCCTGGCCTGCGGCCCCATCGGCTACTGCGGATCCAAGGCAGCCATGCGCGTGATCAAAAAAGCGGATGTGGTCCTGGCTTTAGGGTGCCGGCTGGGACCCTTCGGCACCCTGCCCCAGTATGACATGGATTACTGGCCCGAACAGGCCCGCATCATCCAGGTGGATGCCAACCCCAGGGTGCTGGGGCTTTCCCGCCGGGTAGACGTGGCCAGCCAGGCCGATGCCAGGGTCTATGCCGGGGACCTTCTGGCCGGGATCAAAACCCTTGATCCTGACCGGCAGCCTGACCTGTCCCGGCTGGCAGATGTCAAAAAAGAGCGCGAAAAATGGGAAACCGAACTGGAGAGGTGGTCTGCCTCTTCTGAGACCCCCATGCATCCCAGGCGGTTTCTCAGGGAACTGACCCGGGCCATGCCCAGAGGATCCATTGTCACCACGGACATCGGCAACAATTCATCCATGTGCAATGCCTACCTGAAATTCAGCAGCATCCGGCAGCATCTGTCCGCCTTGAGCTGGGGCAACTGCGGGTTTGCCTACGGCGCGGCCATGGGCGCCAAGCTGGGCTGCCCGGATGTGCCGGTGTTCGCCTTCCAGGGGGACGGGGCCTATGGCATTTCCGGCATTGCCGAGGTGATGACCGCAGTCAGGGAAAATATCCCGGTCATTGCAGTGGTGGCCAACAATTTTGAGTGGGGTGCGGAAAAGAAAAACCAGATCGACTATTATGACAACCGGTTTGTGGGATCCAACCTTCCGGACAATCCTGATTTTGCAAAGCTGGCCGAAGATATGGGCGCCAGAGGATACAAGGTCACTGATTACCGGGAGGTTAAAGATGTGGTGCAGGATGCCGTGGCTTCGAAAAAACCCTGTGTCATCAATGCGGTGATCCAGGGCGGTGAAGCGGTCCTGGCGGAACCGTTCCGCAGGGATGCTTTGAAAAAACCGGTCCGGTATCTGGACAAATACCGGCACCTGAACGGTGTATGACCGACAATGCAGCCTGGCAGTCTTTCAATGGGCTATTGTTGCCATGGGAAGTGACTTGAACAAAACCTGAAACGGTATCTTCAGGCTTTGATGAACCCCCCATTGCGGTATTCCTGAAAAGCGGTCTCCAGCTCCTCACTGGTGTTCATGACAATGGGGCCTCTCCACGCCACGGCTTCATTCAGCGGGCGGCCGGAAAGCAGCAGGAACCGGACCGGCGCGTCAGATGCAGACACAGTCACCAGCGTCCCTTTGCCGAACAGGATCAGGTCTCCGTTTTCAACCGCGGTGTCCCCGGTGATGCCCCTGCCGCCGATCACATAGATAAAAACCGTGTGGGCCGGGTCCACTTCATGGCTGAATACAGCCCCGGCCGGCACGTCACAGTCCAGGAATGTCGGTTCGATAACAATGTCATCCACCGGACCGCTGAACCCATCTATGTTTCCGGCGATGATCCTCACCCGGATCTGCTGCGGCAGAATGACCTCCGGTACCTGGTCCCCGGTGATATCCCGGTATTTCGGAAGGATCATCTTCCGGGCTGCCGGCAGGTTGGCCCACAGCTGGAATCCGTGCATGAAACCGTTTTCATCTCCTTTGGGCATCTCCTGGTGAATAATGCCGCTGCCTGCAGTCATCCACTGCACATCTCCCGATGAGATGGTACCCTGGTTGCCCAGGGTGTCCCCATGCTCCACATCCCCTTTCAGGACATAGGTGATGGTTTCGATACCCCGATGGGGATGCCAGGGAAACCCTTTCAGATAGTCTGCCGGGGTATCGGACCTGAAATCGTCCAGCAGAAGAAAAGGGTCAAGGGCCGGGGCTTCGGCATGACCGAAAATCCGGTTCAGTCGGACCCCGGCACCCTCTGTAACCGGCTGACGCTGCAGTTTCAGTTTTACGGGCCTGTCTTCGGGCATGATAGCCTCCCATGGGTTTCACATTGCATTTTGGTCTGGTCTTTATTATTATAACAAACACTGTGAAATATTAAAGAGGATAATAAATGCCGGATCAGACACCGAAAAAAAACCAGGCAAAACAGGCTTTGCCCCTGCCGGCACTGCTTGATGCAGGAACCATCGCATCCATCCGTGACCAGGCCGCAGACATTCTGGCCGACGTGGGTGTGTCGTTTGAAACAGACAGCGCCAGGGATCTGTTCAAAAAGCACGGGGCAGCGGTCTATGGAAAACAGGTTAAAATTCCGCCATCGCTTCTGGAAAAGGCCCTGGACAGCCTCCCGGAACCTCCGGTTGCACGGCCGGGAAAAAAAAGAGTGGCAGCATCCTCCCCATTCGGCAATGCGCCCATGATTCAGGATGAGGACAGCGGGCAGTTCCGGCGCGGCACCATTGCCGATGCCGTCAAAATGTATCAGCTGGCGGAAACATCTGAACTGTATGCATCCGCCAATCCAGGTGTGGCAGATCCCGAAGGAAATGACAGTGAAGACCCGTTTCTGGGTCAGATCGCCATGATGCTCAAATATTCGGATCTGCGGCCGGCCATCGGGCTCCGGGCCACAGGCTCCAACACCAGACACAGTGATGTCCGCACCAGCGCAAAAAAAGCCATCCGCCTTATTAAAGAGATCAGGGAAACCGACACCCTGCCGGTGATGGATCAGGGCATCTGTCCCATGGCACCTTTGTCCTATGATGAAGAGTGCCTGATGAACCTGGAGGTACTGGTGGAAGAAGCACAGGGCATTACGCTTATTCCATGTACCCTCACCTTCATGACCGGACCGGAAAGCCTTATGGGCACCGTCATCCACGACATCGCCATTTGCCTGGCCGGCATCGTTTATGTGCAGCTTCTCAAACCGGGAACCAATGTGGGCCTCAGCAGTTCTTCCACCATGACCGATCTGAAAACCCTGCAGCCGTCTTACGGCAGCCCGGAACATATGTATGCCCAGGTCATGTTTTACGAAGTGTGCCGGCATCTGCACATAGACTGCACAATTTGCGGAAGCCTTTCCGACAGCCGGGAAAATGATTACCAGAGCGGGTTTGAATCCTGTATGACAGCACTTGCCCCATTTTACCTGACCCATGTACAGGAGGTGTTCTGCTCTCCCGGGCATATGGCTTCCTTTGCAGGGGCCGGTTTCACAAAAATGCTTTTGGATGAGGAGATGCTGATCCAATGCAACCGCCTGCTTCAGGGACTTGATCTTTCCATGGACCCGTCACTCAAGGACAAGCTGAGACAATCCCTTGATACCGGCAGTTTTCTGTCTATAGGATCTGCCGCTCTCTACAGAAAAGAGCAGCGGGTCACCCGCATATTTGACAAAACCGGTATCCAGATGGATCAGCCTGCTTCACAAAAGGCCGTAGTGGCAGAAAACGTCTCCAGGGAAATTGAAAAAAGATGCGCAGCCTATGTGCTTCCACACCGCTCCAGAACCCAGAAAAGCCTGCTGCAGAAATTTCTGCCCACCCCCTGTAAATATTAGGCAGACGTTAAATGGACACCCTATGTATCTGGCAAAAATAAGAAAACACCGGCAGATTACTTACCTGGTCAGGGAATCGGTGCTGGAAGACGATGCTTCCGGTTTCCGGGAAATCTGCCCTTTAGGGCCGCTGCCCGGAGCCTGGATCGACTATCCCGGCGGCAATGCCTGGCATGTGAGCCCGGAGCTGGTCCGCCGCATCTCAAAAAAGGCACAACGGGTTGATCCAGACGAACTGGAAGACCTGTTCTGGCCCTTTGTCCGGCCCGATATCCGGCAGGCCACGGCCCATTTCAGGGAACGCGACAAAACCTCAACCTACCGGCGCATGACCAGAGATGAAAAAGAGGCGGTGGCCCGGGCTACCCATGCCTTTGACAAACGCCGGGTGCATTTTCTCAAATTCGGCAACATGGACCAGGGGCCTCTGGTGAACATGCCGCCGGCACTGTTCCGAAAACTTCAGAAAAAAGGCCGGGATGAAATCGAACAGCTGTTCATCCGGGAGGAAAGCCGCCTGAACCACAGGGAACGCAAATCCTATGTATACACCATCTTTGATCTGCAGCAGTTCTTTAAGGGATTCATGGCAAAAAAAATGCCCCATGTTCTGGACCAGAACAAGGTGGACACCTTTTTTATCCAGGAGCTGTGCAGGGTGAACAAAACCCTGTTCCAGCGGTCCGGGCATCTGCATGAACATTTGATCCGTTACGTAATCATGTTTTTTGACCATTCATACGGGGACACGGTCCTGCTGGAGGAGATGGAACAGGACTTCCGGTTCCGGAGCCGGTTTTTCCACCAGCCCCACCCCCCCAAACCGGCCGTATCCCGGTCGAGGGCCAGGGAGATTTTCAATCTCAGCAAAACCGAACTGATCACCATGAACAAACGGTCCTTAACCCGGCGTTTCCGGAAACTGGCCCGGGAACACCACCCGGACAAGGGTGGCAGCCATGACAAATTTGTGGAACTCAGTGACGCTTACCAGGCCCTGCTGGCAAAAATCACCTCCAATTAATGCCCATTTTTTTCCTGAAGAAAATGATGTTCACTGCCGTGTATTACATATGAATGCAAAGCATCTTTTAAGGGCACAAAAATTTGAAAATGATTGGAATGTGAAGACTTTATAATTGTGTTTTGCCAGACTTCATGATATCGGAAATATGGTTGAGTAATTTAGGAATTTTGCTTAGTTGCAAGATGGCTGATATTTGACAACGGGAAAAAATGCAGATCTGGTTTTGTTTGTACTATTTCAAAGTGGGAAGAAATCAGATATATGAGGATAAACATTTCTGCACTTCTTCCATATTAGCATAATATACAGTTAGATAATTTTTTCATGAAGTGCATGCTGATCCACACATGAACTTGTTGGACGTCAAAAATGTTCTGATGCAGCATTCTATGGTGTCAAATTTTGCCAGGTTCATCGTGTTTTGAACAAATTATAGTCCAATTTAAAGGGTGTGTTAAAATGAGTCTTAGGCGTAAATTTAAAAAAACACTTTCCCGATATACTGCTTTATATGAACAGGCTGTTGACCTGTATTTAAATGAAAACAAACCAGATGAAGCACTTCGTATTCTTTTGAAACTTTCAAAAGTCGGTTTTAACAGGTCATTCGGTGAGATCGGAGTTATCATATACAGGGAGAAACATGATGTTAAAAAAGCAGAAAAATGGTTTGTAAGGGCTGAAAAAGCAGGCGCATTATTGGAAGAGGCCACTTACGAATATGGTATGCTCCATTATCTGGAAAAAGACGATTGGGAAACAGGCCTCAGTTATTTATTCAAAGCTGCTGCCCAAGGATATGAACTGGCGTATGGAGATATAGGCACCATCCTGTATCTTTATAAATCTGATATAAATGAGGCAGAAAAATGGTTTGAAAAAGCTGAAAAACAAGAATGCCTTCTC
>DATFKQ010000176.1:0-22750 GCA_035268565.1 Desulfotignum sp.
GCCAGGGCCTGCAAATTCAAAGAATCAGATATCCGCATCGGCCAGGAACCTGAAGGCGTAAACCTGTTTCTTCATTTGAAACGCGGAAAAGAATTTGTCTCAAAAGGCTGAAGAACATGCTGTTTTTGCTGTTACCCCTGTCTGCAGATAATTGTGAAAATAGGGCATATGGGATCTGATTTTAAAAAAAAATTGGCCCATTCCATCTTTAATCCATCAGGCATGCAGCTGAAACTGCTTACCTTGTCCTTTCGTGATGAATCCGGTGCCCTGGAAAAAGAATTTTTAGACGACTACCATACAAAATATATCAACCAGGTACGGATATCGCTTTTTATAGCCATTATTTTTTATTCATTTTTTGGTATCCTTGATGCCCAGCTGATGCCGGAAATGAGGAACAAGCTGTGGTTTATCCGGTATGCCATTTTCTTTCCTGTGACAGCCCTGGTGCTTTTGCTGTCATTTTCTGCCGGCTACAAAAAATACATGCAGCTTTCCCTTGCCTTTGTTGTTGTCCTGGCCGGGCTGGGTATCGTCACTATGATCATTATCGCCCCGCCCCCCATAAACTATTCATACTATGCCGGGTTGATGCTGATTTTTATTTTCGGCTACTCATTCATACGGGCGCGGTTCATCTGGGCAACCATATCAGGATGGTTTATTGTCCTGTGTTATGAAATCGGAGCCACGGTCATCAGTTCCACGCCTCTGCCCATTCTCATTAATAACAATTTCTTTTTTATCAGTGCAAATATCATTGGCATGTTCTCCTGTTATTCCATAGAATACGCCGCCCGGAGAGACTTTTATCTTGCCCGGCTCCTTGAAAAAGAGCAGCAAAAAACCCATGAAGCCAACCAGCTGCTTGAAGACAGGGTAAAGGAACGAACAGAAATGCTGGCCCATGCCAACAAGGACCTTAAAGTGGAAATTGTTGAACGCAAGCGGGTTGAACAGGAATTGCGCAAAATTCACAATGAACTTGAAACCCGGGTGGAGGAGCGGACCCAGGAACTTAAAACCGCCAACAGTGAACTCCAGAAGGCCAAAGAAGTGGCTGATGAATCCGCGAAAGCCAAAAGCAGTTTCCTTGCCAACATGAGCCATGAAATCAGGACACCCATGAATGCCGTCATCGGTATGTCTGATCTGGCAAAAAACCCGGATCTCACTCCAAAGCAGCGGTTGGAATATGTTTCAATAATAAATTCTTCAGCAAAATCCCTGCTTGGAATAATAAATGAAATCCTGGATTTTTCAAAAATCGAAGCCGGAAAGCTGGATATTGAAAACATTTCTTTTCAGTTAAGAGACATTATCAATACTGTCATTGATCTTTTTATTGATGATCTGCGCAAAAAGCACCTTGAACTGGTTATAGATATTGCTCCGGACGTTCCCACTGAATTAGTGGGCGATCCCCTGCGGCTGCAGCAGGTCATTGTGAATTTAACATCCAATGCGGTTAAATTCACTGAAAAAGGAGAGGTATGCATCATCATCCAGACCATTGAGCAAACCGATGAGGACATCACTCTGTATTTTGGTGTAAAAGACACAGGCATCGGCATTGATAAAAATAACCAGCAGACCCTTTTTGAAGCCTTTGCCCAGGCAGACAGCTCCACCACCAGAAAATACGGAGGAACCGGACTGGGACTGGCCATCTGCCACAAAATAATATCCATGATGCACGGCAAAATCACCGTGGAAAGCATGCCAGGCAAAGGAAGCCTCTTTTCTTTTGTGATCAGACTGAAAAAAGGAGTCCCCATAAAAGACAGGCGCCACAAATTCCCCCCTGACCTGAAAGGCATGAAGATACTTGTGGCAGAGGCAAACCCATCCACACAGCATGTGTTGAACCAGATGCTTGCCTCCTTTGACTTTCATCCCCATGTAACAGATTCTGCACAAAAAGCGTTGTCACTGCTTGCACAGCACGAACCATTCCAGCCGTTTGATCTGCTCATTGCAGATAATGCTCTGCCGGATATGGAAGGGAAATCACTTGCTGATAAGATCCTGAAAAGCACCATGTCCGGAAAAATTCCTGTAATATTGATGGGCACCTGCGCCAGCCCCGGAAAAAATTCTTTGTCTTCATCTGAAAGAGCTTTCCTGTTTCTGGAAAAACCGGTCAGACCTTCCTCTTTACTGGATACCATTATGGAATCTTTTGGTCACCAGGCTGTTTTCTCCTCTCAAGCTGATTTACAAAATGTATATAACTATGCATCAGATGCCAGGGTGCTGCTTGCTGAAGACAACCCCGTCAACCAGATGGTAGCAGTTGAAATCCTTACCCTTGCCGGCATGCAGGTACAAACAGCGGCCAATGGGCTTGAGGCCATGGAAAAAATAAAAACCCAAGACTTTGATGTTGTATTGATGGATGTGCAGATGCCCCGGATGGATGGGCTGGAAGCAACTGCGGGAATCCGTAATGATCTTGGCAGGAAAGATCTTCCCATCATTGCCATGACAGCCCACGCCATGCGGGGAGACCGCGAAAAATGCATTGCCGCCGGCATGGATGACTATATTTCCAAGCCCATTGACAGACTCAAGCTGTATAAGGTGCTCAAAAAATATATCCCGGATGTCACAGTGATGTCAGGTTCCCTGAAACCGGGGCAGCCCTTGAACCAGCCCGACATGCCCCAGGTGGATGACACCCCTGCACCGGCAGGAATCGATATTGACGAGGGAATGGCCCGCATGGGATGCAGTGTGGAAAGGTACACAGACATTCTTAACCGGTTCTGCCAGGACCTTGCACCGGTACCGGCCCGGATAAAAGACCTGATTTGTCAGAATAATCTGAAAAAGGCACGGGAAGAAAACCATTCCCTTAAAGGTTCTGCAGGCAATCTTGCGGCAACAGAGCTTTTTGCTGCATCCCAATCGCTGGAAAAAGCCATTGATGCCAAAGATACTGATCAGATAACCCATTATATCTTTCAGGTAGAGCACCGATTTTCAGAGGTCAAACAATCTCTGGAAAACCTGCAGACAGACACCCGGAACCAGAAATCTTTTCACCACCCAGGCCAGAGAATCGATCCCGACAAAATGCGCACCCTGCTTGAAGCGCTGGATGCAAATCTGGCGGAATATGATCCTGCAGAATCAAAAACAACCTTTGAACGGTTCAAGGGATATCTCAACAGCCATGTTCAGGAGCCCTTTTTTACAGAACTGGCACAAAAGCTTGAAAACCAGATAGGAATATACCAGTTTGAGGCAGCCAGACAGCTTATAAAATCATTTATTCAGAAATTGTGATCCCGTTTTTTATGAGATGGGCAGCCTTGATTTTATCGACTGGTTTGGAAAAATAAAACCCCTGTATTTTTTCGCAGTTCAGCTCTTTTAAAAGATTGAACTGGGTTTTGCGCTCAATGCCTTCGGCCACGACCCCGAGACCCAGATTCCGGCACAGGGCAAGAATCGTTTTAACAATTTCAATACTGCCGCCATCCCGGTCCATATCATTGATAAAAGACCGGTCAATTTTTATGCTGTCTATTTGAAAATCCTGAATATAGGACAATGATGAATATCCTGTACCAAAATCGTCCAGCAGCACATTAATGCCGTGCTTTTTCAAAACAGCCAGTTTGGACATCATGGATTTTGCATTTTTGGTTATAAGGCTTTCTGTTATCTCAAGATTGAGATATTGCGGCGTCAGGCGGTGCTCTTCCAGGGTTTTGATTATAAAACCGGTCAGTTCACCATCCATGAACTGCTTGGTGGAAACATTGATATTCATGGTCAGGTTTTCCCCGCCGGGGATCGTTTCATGCCATTGTTTCAACTGCCGGCATGCTTCCTGAATGACAAACCGTCCCAGAGGCAGGATAAGATCTGTTTCTTCTGCAAGGGGAATAAACAGATTGGGACCGAGCATTCCCTTGTCCGGGTGATGCCACCTTACCAGGGCTTCAAAACCCAGCAGTTGCTGTTCAGACACTGAAATAATGGGTTGATAGAACAAAACCAGTTCATTGTTGAAAATGGCATGGCGCAGCTCATTCTGCATTTTTATGGATGCAAGAGTCATCTTGTGCATTTTCTGTTTAAACACCCGAAAGCTGGATTTTCCATTCTCCTTGGCACGATACATGGCAATATCTGCATCCCGGAGAATATTTTCGGCGCGGTCATATGATTTTGTTTTTATTACCACACCGATACTTGCACTGATGGTGATTTCATTTCTTTCAATGAAAAAGCTGGATTTTCCTACGTTAAAAATACGTTTTGCAACTTTGAAAACCTCACGCGGACCTTTGAATTCTTCCAGCAGAACCGCAAACTCATCTCCGCCCATGCGCGCAATCGTATCTGTAGACCGGATGCAGTGTCTTATCTGATCGGAAAATTGTATCAGAAATTTATCTCCGGCCAGCTGTCCTATGCTGTCATTAACTGATTTAAAATTGTCCAGATCAATCATGAGAACAGCGAACTGGTAATCTCTCCTTCTTTTACACCGTTCCAGAGACCGGCTGATCCTTTCCATGAGCAGTGCCCTGTTTGGAATGCCTGTCAAGGGATCATGAAAAGACTGGTGGAGCATCTGGGCTTCAAATTTTTTTCTTTCCGAGATATCGTCGTATAAAATAAAAAGCCCTTCTATCTGATTTTTAACCATTGCAGGATACCCGAGGAATGTCACCGGCACCAAATCGCCGTTTTTGCGCGATCTAAAGGTTTCTTTGGTGATGGTTTTCCCGGCAAGAATGTTTTTATGAAAAGTTTCATCCTCGGCAATCATGTCTTCGGGCACAATCAGGTTTTTGCTGTATTTGCCTTTGATTTCATCTACCGCATATCCAAAAATCTTTTCAAATCCTTTGTTCACCTCAACAACCTTTCCATCAGGTGCAAGGATCATAATTGCCTGGGGAGAATTTTCAAAAAGATGCAGAAAGTAGGCCCGCTGTTCAATCAAAGCTTTTTGCACCTGAATGCGTTCTGTTACCTCCTGGTGAAGCTTTTTGTGGGATTTTGATATTTCAATGGTGCGCTCTTTGATGATCTCTTCGAGGTTGTCCCGGTGGAGTTTAAGCTCCATATGTATCCTGACTTTGTGCTTCAATATAACAGGACTGAAAGGTTTTGAAATATAATCCACTGCCCCCAGACCAAGGCCTTTCACCTCATCTTCTTCCTCTTTTTTCGCCGTCAGGAATATGACCGGGATGTGCCTAGTCGTATCCTGTGACTTCAACTGCCGGCACACGGCATACCCATCCATACCCGGCATCATGATATCCATCAGAATCAGGTCCGGACAAGAAGATGCCGAAAGTTTGAGGGCATCCTGACCATTGGTTGCGCAGACCATCTTATAATCAGACATCAGAATCTGGGTCAGAACAGTAATATTGGTGGGGACATCATCAACGATTAATATTTTTCTTTTGCCTGAAATATCCATTGCATATCTGTCTAAACCATTTTCAGCGTGATAGCAATAACAATCACACAAATTTGTTTAAAGAAAATTTTCCCGAATGAAGGGCTTTTGGGGGATTTTTTCAGGCGCAATCTAAAAAATATGATTGACACAGAAACAATTTTCAGTATGATTAAACTTTTATTAACTATACTAAAATATTACCGGCTTATGAAAACAAAACTGGGTGCTTTATTACGGGCCATTCGCAACACCCGGCAGTTTACCATCAAGGACGTGGCAGCCAAGGCAGGCATCAGTTCCAGTCTTCTGTCTCAGATCGAGCGGAACCGGATTTCCCCTTCTCTGGATACCTTGCTGCAGCTGCTGGCAGTGTACGGTGTATCACCTGACAAATTTTTCAAGGACTACGAAACCCAGTCCCAGGTGGAGATCATCCGGAAAAATGAACGTAAAATCTACAAACGCAAGGGGTTTTCCTATGAAAAACTCTGCGGTGAAAGCCAGACCAAAGGAAACCATTCCTTTAATGCCTTTTTTCTGGAACTGGCGCCGGGCCAGGAACGGGGGGATGCAGAAGACGGGCATCTGGGAAGAGAACTGGGCATCATTATATCAGGGTCAGCCCAGCTTATCTACGGAGAAGAACAGCACCAGCTCCAGACCGGGGATTCGGTGTCATTTTTTTCCCAGATTCCCCATCTGATCCGCAATACATCCGATACCCTGCTCCAGGCCTACTGGGTGGTGACCCCGGCTGAGGGTGAAGATTATTTTGGTGAAAAAACGGCCTGAATCAGGAGAGCCCCATGGGAAAAACAATTGCACAAAAAATTTTTGACGCCCATCTTGTGGACCAGCCCTTTGGCGAGGTGAATGTATTGCGTCTGGACCGGGTGTTCTGCCACGAGATCACCACCCCCACCGCCATTCAGGATCTGGTGGCCCGGGGCAAGGACCGGGTGTTTGACCCGGAAAAAATCAAGGCGGTCATTGACCATGTAACCCCTGCCAAGGATTCAAAGACAGCGCTCCAGGGAAAAATCCTCCGGGACTGGGCCCGGCGGCACAGGATCACGGATTTTTTTGATATCGGCCGCAACGGGGTCTGCCATGCCATTTTCCCGGAAAAAGGGTTTGTCCGTCCCGGGTTTGTCATCATCATGGGTGATTCCCATACCTGTACCCACGGGGCATTCGGCGCCTTTGCCGCAGGGGTGGGCACCACCGACCTGGAAGTGGGTATTTTAAAAGGGGTCTGTGCCTTTAAAAAACCGGACACACTGAAAATCGAGATCTCGGGGAGCCTGCGCCCCGGGGTATTTGCCAAGGATGTGATCCTGGAAGTGATCCGGCAGATCACCGTCAACGGCGCCACCAACCAGGTCATTGAATTCTGCGGCCCGGTGGTGGATGCCATGTCCATGGAAGCGCGCATGACCCTTTCCAATATGGCAGTGGAAGCCGGTGCCACATCAGGCATCTGCCGGCCGGATGGGGTGACCGTGGATTATCTGTGGCCCTTTATCAAGGAACAATACCCGGACAAAAAGGCGGCCCTGGATGATTTCTCCCGGTTTCTGCCGGATGCGGATGCCGTGTATGCCGGCTGTAAAGACATTGATGTCAGTGATCTGCAGCCCCTGACCACTTTCGGGTACAGGCCGGACAATGTAAAACCGGTGTCAGACATGGCCGGTACCCCTGTAGACCAGGTGTATATCGGTTCCTGTACCAACGGCCGCATTGAAGACCTGCGCACGGCAGCCCGGGTGGTGGCGGGCAGAAAAACAGCTGATTCCGTCCGGGCCATTGTGTCTCCTGCCACCCCGGATGTGTTTTCCCAGGCCCTGGAAGAAGGATTGATAAAAATTTTCATGGATGCCGGATTCTGCGTCACCAACCCCACCTGCGGGGCGTGCCTGGGCATGAGCAACGGGGTCCTGGCCTCCGGCGAGGTGGCAGCTGCCACCACCAACCGCAATTTCGCCGGCCGCATGGGCAAAGGCGGGATGGTGCATCTTATGAGCCCTGCCACGGCTGCTGCCACTGCCCTGGCAGGCGTCATCACCAATTCGTATCTTTTTGAAAACTAGGAGGCTGCCATGAGATCATTCAGCGGGACTGCCCTGTGTCTGGACCGGTCCGATATCAACACCGATGAAATTATCCCGGCACGGTACCTGACGGAAATCGAAAAATCCGCCATGGGGCCCCATCTGATGGAAGACCTGGAACTGGAAGGCTTTGATCCGAAACAGGATCTGAAAGGGATCGGCGTGCTGGTGGCACGGCAGAATTTCGGGTGCGGGTCTTCCCGGGAACATGCCCCCTGGGCCCTGGAAGTCAACGGCATCCATGTGGTTATTGCCCAGAGTTTTGCCAGAATTTTTTACCAGAACATGTTCAACTGCGGCATGCTGGCCATCACTCTGGACCGGGCAGAAATCGACCGCCTTTTCACGGATGGCCGGCAGTCAGCCATTCACATATCAGTGGATGTGGACACATCCGACATCCTGGTGACCACCAGCCGGAAAACCCGGGCAGTGCCGTTCACCCTTTCTGAATTTGACAGGGCCCTGGTAAAGGAGGGCGGCTGGGTGGAATACGCAGACAAAAAATATTAATCCGGTTGACCGCCTCACAAGGGGTACCTATAATGATTATATTAGGCATTTTGGCAAGCCATATGAACCCGTTACAGGGAGCATGCCATGAACGTATTGATCATTTCAGCAAATTCCTTGCCCATGTCCCCGGTGGGGGCAGCATATATAGCCGGATCTGCCCTGGAGGCCGGCCACCGGGTGGCGGTTTTCGACTGCCTGCCGGATCAGGGAGATGAAACCAGATTTATTGCCTGCCTGGAACAGTTTGAACCGGATGTGGTGGGTCTGTCCATTCCCCTGGTCACCTGTGACATACCGGAAAATCCCCTTAAAAACGGATTTGTTTTCACCGACATCCGTCCCATGCTCAACCGACTGGTGACCATTGCCAGGCAGCACACTGATGCCCTGCTGGTGGCAGGCGGCGGCGGATTCAATTATTTTCCGGCAGACTGGCTCACCTGCCTGGATATTGACTTTGGCCTGGTGGGAGAATGTGAATCCAGTTTTCCTTTATTTCTGGAGGCCTGCTCCCATGAAAAAGCATTGCAGCGGGTACCGGGCATTGTTATTCGCAGCGGTGAAAATTTTCATACCCGGCCCTGGCAGGAAATAACGAACCTGGATACCATGCCCCTGCCCGCATATCACCTGTTTGATACCACTTTTTACAACCGCCTGGGTATTTCCTGGGGCATGGTCACCAAGCGGGGATGTTCCTTTGGGTGCACCTATTGCTCCAGCAGCTTTCCCAATGGCCGCGAGTACCGGACCAAATCCTTTGGCCGGATTCTGGCGGAAATCCGCCATGTCATCTCCTGTACCGGCGCAGTTGATATCAATTTCTGCGACACGAGTTTCAACTGTCCCATCCCTTTTGCCAAATCCCTGTGCCAGACCCTGGCAGGTGTAAAAACCCCCCTGCAATGGCGATCCGGCACTTTCAAGCCCCTGGGGATTTCTCCGGAATTCTGCAGCCTGCTCACCACATCCGGGTGCACGTTTGCAGGCCTTTCCATTGAAACCGCATCAGCCCGGCTTCTGGCCAATATGAACCGGGGATACCGAAAAGATGATATCAGATCTGCTTTGCACAACCTGGCAGAATCCGGCATTGATCATGGCATTTCACTGGTTCTGGGGGGACCAGGAGAAACCATGGCCTCCATCAGAGAAACGTTTGATCTGGTGGATGCGTACCCCGGCATCAAAGCGGTATGGATCAATATCGGGGTGTTCGGGCTGAAACGCCATCTGCAGCCCGTGATCCCTGAATCCGGAAAAACCCGCCTGTTCCAGGATGCTTTTTATATTTCTCCTGAACTGGACCGGGATGAGCTGGAAGATTTTATTGAAACCCTGGGGGACCGTAAAAATTTTCTGGTGCAGATCAACAAGCCCTGGGCCGAATATAAGCAGTAACAACCCTGTTTTTCTTTCAGAATTTGCCCCGGGAACTAACTGCGGCCCCCGCTCCAGTGGAGCCGGGTTTTAAGGACTTTGAAGTAGGACTGTTCTTCAAAAGAGATCAACTGCACGGCATTGGGACTTTTGGTGATAAAAATTCTGTCATCAGGACCCATCTCAAAACCCTCCTGGCCGTCCAGCGTGAGGATGATGTCTTCCGGACTGTCCTCCAGACGGATTTCAATGGCAGTGGTATCCGGGATGAGCAATGGCCGGTTGGTAAGGGTGAACGGGCAGATGGGGGTCAGGATGATGGAAGCCACTGCCGGATGCACCACAGGACCGCCTGCTGCCAGAGAATAGGCGGTGGAGCCTGTGGGGGTGGCGACAATGAGCCCGTCCGCCCGGAAAGTGGTCAGATAGATATTGTCCAGGTACACGGCACAGGAGGCCAGTCTGGACAATGCTGATTTATTGATTACCGCATCGTTGAGCACGTCCACATCTGCCAGGGTGGTATTTTCCCGCACCAGCCGGACATTCAGCCGTGCCCGCTTATGAATAATATATGCGCCCTTGAACACTTTTTCCAGTGCTGCGTACAGATGCTCTTCCAGGGTGATGGCCAGAAACCCCACTTCGCCGAATTTGGTTCCCAGCAGAGGAATTTCCCGGTCTCCGATGAGTCTGGCCGCACTTAAAAAGGTACCGTCCCCCCCCAGTACCAGAATACAGATGAGGTCATCAGGCAAAAGAGCGTCAACAGTTTCTCTGCTGTCGATGATGATTGCTTTGTCCCCGAATTTTTTGACCAGTTCCCCGGCTTTTTTCTGTGCATCTTCCTGGTGTTTGACAAAAATACCGATACGTGTTTTTTCCATGGTGTGTGCCACATCTTTTCCTAGTGGGCTGCTGCCCAGTTGGGACCGGATCCAAAATTTACCTTTAAGGGTACTTTCAAAGAATATACCCCTTCCATGACCCCTCTGGCCAGATCCATGAGATCGGATTTTTCTGCAAACGGGGTCTCAAATATGATTTCATCATGCACCGACAAAATCATCCGGGATGCCATGCGGTTTTTTTCCAAAGCCTTTGCCATCTGGATCATGGCAAGCTTGATCAGATCTGCCGCACTGCCCTGGATGGGGGTGTTTACTGCGGCCCGCCTGGCAAAATTGCGCAGATTGGCATTGGAGGAGCGGATATCGGGCAGCCTGCGCCTGCGCCCGAAAATAGTGGTGGTTTCCTGTGTTTCCCAGGTATGGAGAATGGTATTGTCAATGAATTTTTTTACCCCGGCATACCGTTTGAAATAATTGTCAATATAGGTGGCTGCCATTTTCCGGCTGATATGCAGGTCATTGGCCAGGCGAAAGGCGCTCATGCCGTAAACAATCCCGAAATTGATGGCCTTGGCCTGGCTGCGCAGCTCATCAGTGACAAATCCGGGAAGTACCTGGAACACTTCCATGGCGGTTCTGGTGTGGATATCTTCATCATTGCAGAAAGATTCCATAAGAATGGCATCTTCTGCACAATGGGCCAGGATCCGCAGCTCGATCTGGGAGTAGTCCGCAGACACCAGGGTACACCCCTCCTCTGGAACAAAGGTGCTGCGGATTTTCCTGCCTTCGGGTTTGCGGATGGGAATGTTCTGCAGGTTGGGATGGGAACTGGACAACCTGCCGGTGACGGTGATGGTCTGGTTAAAGGAGGTGTGTATTCTGCCGGTGGCCGGATGGATCAGCTGTCCCAGGGCATCGGCATAGGTGGATTTCAGTTTGCCCAGGGTCCGGTACCGGAGCAGTTTTTCCGGCAGGGCATGGCTGGCAGCAAGTTTGGTAAGCACTTCCACATCCGTGGAGTAGGCGGTTTTTTTCCGGGTTTTCTTGGCAGACTTGAGCTGGAGTTTTTCAAACAATATTACCCCCAGCTGCTGGGAGGAATTGATGTTGAAGCGCTCTCCCGCCAGGTCATATATTTCCTGTTCCAGCAGGGCCATTTCTGTTTCAAAGGTTTTGGACAATTTCGCCAGTCCCTGTTTATCCACTTTGAAGCCGGACATTTCCATATCAGCCAGCACCGTGATCAAGGGCACTTCAAACCGTTCCATGAGATCAAACAGGCCCTGGTCTTTGAGTTGTTTTGCAAACTGCTGCCAGGCCATATAGGTGAGATCGGCATCTTCCGCAGCATAGAACACCGCATCTGCCACCGGGACATCCTGAAAACCGATCTGGTCCTTGCCCTTTCCTGCCACTTCCTCATAAGAAACCATCTTGTATCCGAACAGGTTCATGGCGATCTGATCAAGGCTGTGTCCCCTTGTGGAGGGATTGAGCAGGTAGGAAGCGATCATGGTGTCAAAGGCAATGCCCCTGAGAACCAGTCCGTAGCGGGCAAGTACAATATAATCATATTTGATGTTCTGGCCCACTTTACGGATATCCGGGTTTTCCAGCACCGGTCCGAAAATCCGGAGAACATCTGCTTTATCAGGCTGGTCTGTTTCTTTGGTATGGCCCACAGGTATGTAAAATCCGCTGTCTTCCATATAGGAAAAAGAGATCCCGGCCAGATCCGCTTCCATGGGGTTTTTGGAAGTGGTTTCCGTATCAATGGCAAACACCTCTTTGTTTTCCAGCACCGTGGCCAGTTTTTCCATCTCATGGACCCGGGTGATCAATTTATAGATCTTTTTGGAGGTGTCTGCTTTTTGCGCAAACTCCGTGGCCAGGGATTTGAATTCCAGCTCATTGAACAGGGCGAATGCCTGCTGGGTATCAAAGGGTTTGAGCCTGAAATCCTCTATGGTTTCACGTATCTGCACATGCTGGTCAATGGTTGCCAGATCCCGGCTCAACAGCACCAGATCTCGGCCTGCACTCAGGTTTTCATACAGTTTTTTCTTTTTTGCCACCTGGTCCAGATTCCGGTATAAATTGTCGATGGAGCCGAACTCGGCCACCAGTTTCACCGCTGTTTTAATGCCCACGCCCCTGACCCCGGGAATATTGTCTGACGAATCACCGGCAAGTCCCAGCACATCTATAAACTGGGAAGGCTCTATATCCATGTCCGCCCGGACAGCATCCCGGTCCATGAGGGTATCTTTCATGGGATCCCACAGCCTGCAGTGGTCGGTGATCAACTGGATGAAATCCTTGTCCCCGGTGACCATGACCACCTCAAACCCCTCTTCCTGGGCCATCCTGGCAAAGGTACCCACCAGATCGTCCGCCTCATACCCTGTTTTCTGGACAATGGGAATGTTCAAGGCAGTGATCATCCTGCGGATATCGGGTATCTGGGCTGCCAGCTCATCCGGCATGGGCGGGCGGTTGGCCTTGTAGGGCTCATACAGCTTATGGCGGAAGGTGGGGCCTTTGACATCGAAAAATACCGCAGCATAGACCGGATTTTTTTCCCTGATCAGTTTCATCAGAATCCGGGTAAACCCGAATGTGGCGTTGGTGGGATGCCCCTGGGCCGTGCTCAGGCTCTGGATGGCATGAAATGCCCGGTACAGGAATGCGCTGCCGTCTATGAGAAATATTTTTTCAGGATCTGCTGTCATTTTGCCTGCCTTTTGGATATTGCAGTTTTTTGTAATTCAGGGCATATATACTATCTTTTGGTAAAAAGGAGAAGCAGATTTATATGGCAGACGAAAAACATACCCGCCGGCAGCAGAAACGCCGGGAAAAACGCATCGCAAAAAGCCGGCGTCAGTGCCATTGCTGCAGACAAATCTTCATGTTCTGCTGGCACTGCCGGTGCGGATTCTCCATGTGCCAGACCTGCATGCATGAAAATGCATGGGGCCTGACCTGCAACGGCATCACCTGGACCTGTCCGGATTGCGGCGGCCAGAACGGCTACGGCAACCAGTAAACGCTTTTGGGAAAAAACCGATACCCTCTTTGGAAAAAATACGGTAAACTATGCATCACCTTTGGCGCAGACCGGCATACAGCCCTGCCCATAAAACGGTTATTCTTGAGGAGGACCAGAATATGGCGGCAAACATCAACATCGGCACCCTCATTTCCGGAGGGGGCACCAATCTCCAGGCCATCATCGATGCCTGCAAAGACAACCGCATCACCGGAGATATCGTATTCACCGGATCAGACACACCGGATGCCAAAGGACTGGAACGGGCGCAAACTGCGGGCATTGACACCTTTGTGGTGGATTATACGCGCATCATCCGCGCCTGCAGATCAGGCATTGCCGATGCGGACCTGCCGGAAGATTTCAACCTGGCCGAAATTATGGAAAAACAAAACCTGGTTGACCCGGCCGATGAGAACGCCGTCTTTTTTCTCAAATCCCGGGCCATTGCGGAAAAACAGCTGCTGGACAAAATTCTGCCCTGTGACATGGATCTCCTGGTCCTGGCCGGGTTCATGCGGGTGTTCACACCATACTTCATTGACCGCATCAATACTGTGCCGAAAAAGTACCGGATCATGAATATTCACCCGGCCCTGCTGCCGGCCTTCCCGGGCACTGACGGCTACGGGGACACCTTCCGCTATGGATGCAAGGTGGGCGGATGCACCGTGCATTTCATCGATTACGGAGAAGACACCGGTCCCATCATCGGCCAGAAAGCCTTTGAAATCGCAGACACCGACACCCTGGATGATGTCAAACGCAAGGGCCTGGAAAAAGAATGGGAACTCTATCCGGCCTGTATCCAGAAATTTGCCGACGGGGTATTGTCCTGACCCCTTTAATGGATCGGATACCCGGATGTTACCGGACCGGATGCCCGATGCCCCTGGTGCTGTATACCTGATGTCCGGACTGTCATATGGTGAACCTGTCCACAAGCTGTTTCAGCCTGTCTGCCATCTGGGAAAGATTATTTGCCTTGCTGTTTACCGCGCTGCTGTCTGCATTGACCCCGGTGGAAGCAGTATCCACTTCTCCTATACGGGCGGCGATTTCCTCCGCAGCCCTGGCCCCCTCATTGACACTGGCCTTTGCCTGGGACATTTTCCGGGAAACTTCACTGAGGCTGCCTGCAACTTCCCCGCTTGTTGCGCTCTGCTCTTCAACAGCAGCGGCAATATGGGATATGGCATCCCCGGATCCATGAATTTTGTCTGAAATATTTTTGATTTCAGAAACGATACGCTTCACCTGCCCGCGGATATTTTTGATTTTGTGGTCCACTTGTGCTGCTGAATCTCCTGCTTCCTGTGAAAGGTCCGTGATTTCCCGGGCCACAACAGCAAATCCTTTTCCGGCCTCCCCGGCCCGTGCCGCCTCGATCTTGGCATTCAGCGCCAGCAGACCCACCTGCTCTGCTATATTGCTGATCTCTTTGGTGACAGTATCTATATCTTCAGAATCTTTGCCCAAAGTGTCAATCTGCTCTGATAACCGGGAAAATTCAACCACAGATTGTGCCACCACATCTTTTGCTGTCCGGGCGTTTTTGGAAATTTCCCGGACAGTGGCACTCATTTCTTCAGAAGCTGAAACCACGGTGTTTACGTTTACAAAAGCATCTTCCATAAAACCGGTAATGGAGTGCATATTGGCACTCATCTGCTCAGCTGCCGAAGCCACAGAATTGGAATTGACCGATGTTTCCCGGCTGCTTTTGTTCAATGTTATGGAAATCCGGGTCAGGTCTGCAGCAGAGGTGTGCAGATGGCTGCTGGCTTCCACCACATCTGTGAGCGCCCCCCGGATTTCCTGGTTCACCAGATGAATCCGGTTGAGGATATGGTTCATTTCATCGCCTGAGGGGACTTGTGTGGAGGTCGTGAAATCTCCTTTCCTCATGTTTTCGGTTGTCTTCAGCATACGGGCGGTTTTGTTGTTCACCATGAAATGAAAAAACAGCCACATGAAAATCATAATAACACACAAAGCGGCAAGGCCCATGAAAACACTTGTTTTTGCAGCCCTGTCAATGGCATTGATTGCATGCTGCTGGGACAAAAGAACAGTGATTCCCCCCAGTACCGGTTTTGTGCTGTCGTGACAGCCATGGCAGGTTTCTTCATTTAAAATGACCCGGTTGACAACCGCAAATGCCTCATTATTCTGCATGGTCTGAAAAACGGTGTCTGTATTTTGTGCTTGCTGCATCATGGCGGTTACATCCCGGGCCGCTGTTTCATCCACATAAGATGATATGCTTTTTCCCATGGCTGTTTTCCGGGTGGCGAAGGCAATGGACCCGCCATCATCATATATGAATACCGCCATGTCATCCAGTGTACTGCCAAGGCGGTCAAACTGCTGCCTGACGGTGTCGTTGTCGCCGGCAGCCAGGGCATCGAACACGGTATTTTCAATGGTTTTTGCCATATCTGTGCTTTGGGTGGTTATCTGGTGACGGTGCAGCTGCTGCATGGTGCCGATGTTGAACCATATGGCCAGGGCCCCGGCCAGAAATAAAAAAATGGAAAAAGACAGGACAAACCTGACCCACATTCTTTGTTTTAATAATCTCAGCATAGAAATAATTTTCTCACTTTCAGGGCACATGCCCCTCCCTAATCATTTCAGGGCCTGTGCTGTCACCCCGATATCATTGCCGGTTCACCCCAAAAGCTTGAGCATCAAAGGAACCGCAGTCATAGTACCGATGGACGACCCCAGGTTGGTGAAAATCACCACCAGCAGAATCCGGGTGACACTGTTGCGCCAGAAGCCTTTGAAGGAAACAATGTCTTTGGGAATGGCTTCCAGATCCCGGACTTTGGGTTTTCGCGAAAATGTCTCCACCAGGCCGGCTACCCAGCCTGCTGCGATCATGGGATTCAGGGAGGTCAAAGGTGCCGCAAGAATGGAAGACAAAATGGTATAGGGATGGGCCAGGGCCAGGGCTGCCCCCAGTCCGGCAAAAATTCCGTTGGCCGCCACCCAGATCCAGATCATGTCAGTGCCCGCATCTTTGCCTTCCATGGCAAAGCCGGCCGCAAACAACACCAGGATCAGCCCGGGAATAAGCCATTTGAGAACCCTGCCCAGGGATCCGGCCGGCGGTATCCGGGTCAGTTCTTCAAAATCCGTGTCAGTATCTTCTGCCAGATATTTTTTTATGCCCGGAACATGGGCCGCCCCCACCACCGCAACAATGCGGCTGCCGGCAGCACTGCTGATTTTTTCAGCCAGGTACCGGTCCCGTTCATCGATCAGCACCTGCTCAATGATGGGATGGGCCTGTTTCACATCAGCCAGCAGGGTTTGAAGAATATCTTCCTGCTTCATTTTTTCGATATCTGATTCCTGGATATCATCGGCACTGCCAAAGGAAAACACTATGGAGGCAAACAATTTGATTTTCGCCCATAGCCCCATGCCCCGCCATACCCGGGACAGGGTGATCTGGATATCTCTGTCCGCAGGCACAATGGCGGCATCGATTTTTTCCGCCGCAGCAATGGCATTGAGCATTTCCTGGCCCGGTTTGATGTCGAACCGGTCGGCAATCTTTTTCTGAAAAGATGCCAGAAGCAGGTTCATGAACAGAATCAGGGCCTTTTTTTCCCTGATAACCTTTACAATATCCATATTCCGCCACCGGTCTGCATCTCTGAGGGAAGCCAGACGGGTCTGGCACAATTCCACACATACAGTATCCGGATTTTCTGCCAGAATGGTTTCTTCAACAAGCTGTGCACTGCTCCGGGACACGTGGGCCGTGCCGATGAGAATGATGGTCTTGTCTCCGTGACAGAGACGGTGGACCATGTGTGCGTCGTTTTCTTCCACTGCCTTTTCCATGTATGCCAAGCCTTTCTGCCTGTCCATGTCCAGAGGTCCCCGGGGTCAGGCTTTCCTTATTGTCGTTATTGTGTACCAGACAAAAATTTTACACTTCCGTTCCAATAACGACAATAAGGAAAGCCTGACCCCATATTGCTGACCCCGTCCTGATGAGTCAAGCACTGATTATACGCATTTTATCAATCATGGCAACAGCAAAATCTTGACCTTGGGGCGGGCATCTGGTAAACACATCCATATGAAATCAATTGATGAACAGATACTGCGCTCTGCCAAGGAAATCATCGTCAAATTTATTGAGATGGGACGGCTGTCCCCTTCCAATGTGCATGAAGCCTTCAAAGATGTGTATGCCACGGTGGATGAAACCGTTAAAAAGCATGTGCCCCAAGACAGTTCCGCCCATGACACAAAACAAAAAT
Source organism: Desulfotignum sp. (assembly GCA_035268565.1). Lineage (GTDB taxonomy): Bacteria > Desulfobacterota > Desulfobacteria > Desulfobacterales > Desulfobacteraceae > Desulfotignum. The sequence goes on from DATFKQ010000176.1 coordinate 17,643, forward strand.
AACCTGGTACCGCAACTGGGTGCAGGAATCCGGACAGGCCTGAAAAAAGGCTGGTCCGGATTTATCTGGCTGTTGAAAATCATTATACCGGTGTCGTTTGTCACAGGTCTGCTGGTGTATTTCGGCCTGGTTTATAAACTTGATTTTTTACTGACCCCGGTGATGGCCTGGATGGGCCTGCCGCCATCTGCTGCTCTGGTGATCATTGCCGGTATTTTCACCGGCATTTACGGCACTGTGGCAGCCCTCTCCGTGATGCCCTTTTCCATGGACCACATGATTCTGCTGGCGGTTTTCACCCTTATCTGCCACAACCTGATCCAGGAGAGCGTGGTCCAGGGACGGTCCGGCATCAATCCTTTTTTTGCCGCTGCCTTCCGCCTGGCGGCCGCATTTGCAGTGACCTTTTGCTGTGCAAAAATCATGGGCACCACCCCGGAAACCTCTGCAGCCCTTTCTGCCAGCGCCCTGCCGGGCAATGACCAGGCCTTTACCGCCTGGCTGACCGGGTGGGCCATGGACACCCTCAAGCTGACCGCCCAGATTTTTTGCATCATCATGCCGTTGATGGTCATGCTGGAGCTGGCCAGGAAATTTCACCTCATTGACTTTGTCATCCGGCCCCTGCGCCCGGTGCTGGCCTTTATGGGACTGGACAAATCCTGCGGCATGCTCTGGATGACGGCAGCTGTTTTCGGACTGGCATACGGGTCTGCTGTGATTGTGGAGGAAACCCGGACCCATACCTATGACAAGGAGGCGTTGACCAGGCTGCATCTGTCCATCGGCATCAACCATGCCATGGTCGAAGACCCGGCCCTGCTTCTGCCCCTCGGCATACCGCCCTTCTGGCTCTGGATTCCCAGGCTCGTGGCGGCCATCCTGGTCGCCTACACATTTTCGGTGTTTTCGGTTCTAAGGAGAATATATGCTCAGCGAACTGGCCATAAAAAAATTCGCCATTATTGAAGACATACGTATTTGTTTTCAGCAGGGCCTGTCCGTTCTCACCGGAGAAACCGGCGCAGGCAAATCCATTATCATCCAGGCGGTCAACCTGCTGCTGGGCTCCCGGGCCTCTGCCGATCTGGTGCGCACCGGAGAAGAAACCGCGGAACTGGAAGCCTGTTTTGACATCACCCCTGATTCTGAACCGGCCCGGCTGCTGGCAGGGCAGGGTATGGCAACAGATGACACCCTCATCATCCGGCGGCTGATCACCCGGTCCGGCAAAAGTCGGGTATTCATCAACTCCCGGCAGTCCACCCTGGAGTTTCTCAAACAGCTGACCCGCAACCTGGCCGGTATTTCCAGCCAGCACGCCCACCAGGGACTTTTACGGGAAGAAAACCACCTGGATATTCTGGATGAATTCGCCGGTACCATGGCCCTGCGCCGGGAAGTGGCCGGCCTGTACAAGGCCATTTTGCCCCTGAACACCCGCATCAATGCCCTGGAAGAAGAAAAAATCCGGCAGGAAGCACAGAAGGAACTGGTCCAGTTCCAGGTGGATGAAATCCAGGCAGCCGCCATCCAGCCGGAAGAAGACCTGGTGCTGGAAAAACAAAAGGAAAAGCTTTCCAATGCAGCCAAAATTTTTGAAGCTGTAAATAGTACGGTTCACGCGGTATATGACAAGGAAGGCGCGGTGATTGAACAGCTTTCTTCTCTTGCCGCCGGTATACACAGATTCGGGTCTGCCGACCAGATTCTGGGCCGGACAGCGGACCGTCTCAATGCCGTCATCCTGGATCTCCAGGATGTGGTGGACAGCCTGCGGGACTATTCGCTGGAAATAGATCTGGACCCGGAATCCCTGGATGCCGTGGACCGGCGCCTGGATCTTATCTCCCGGCTCAAACGCAAATACGGGGGAAGCCTTGATGCCCTGTTTGAAACATTTGCGTCTTTGCAGCAGCAGCTGGACCAGACCCTGGGAATGGACCGGCAGATCAGAGACCTGATGGACCAGAAAAAAGACCTGGAAGACCGGATCCGCCAAAAAGCCCGGGACCTTTCCCAAAAACGCAGCCAGGCGGGTACCCGCCTTGCAGAACTTGCCTGCGCTGAGCTGGCCGCCCTGGAAATGGGCAAAGCCAGATTTCAGGTGGATATTTTTCGCGAATCTTCTGACCGGAACCAGGATATATGCACTTTGGACGGATACAAAATTTTTGCCACCGGAATGGACAAAGTGTGTTTCACGCTCAGCCCGAACCCGGGGGAGGCGCCCCGGCCCCTGGCCAAAATTGCTTCCGGCGGAGAATTGTCCAGGATTGTCCTGGCGTTAAAAGCGGTGCTGTCCCGGACCCAGTCCTTTGAAACCCTTATCTTTGATGAGGTGGATGCCGGCATCGGCGGAGCCGTTTCCGAAAAAGTCGGTTTGAAGCTGGCGGCCCTGGCAGACCAGCACCAGGTGATCTGCATCACCCATCTGGCCCAGATCGCCAAATACGGCCTTCACCAGTTCCGCATTTCAAAACAGATTGTCAACGGCCGCACCTGCACGGACATTGTTCCCCTTGCCTCTTTAGAAGAACGGGTGGAAGAGATCGCCCGGATGATGGGGGGAGAAAAAATAACCGATGCCACCCGGATCCACGCCCGGGAACTGCTGACACAGAAAAACTGACGAACCGGCAGTGTGCTGGATGGCCGAACAAACCATATTGACAACAAATTAAAATCTGATTATATTAGCAATCTATTGTAAATTTTGCAATCCAAGGAGTTATCATGCCCATATATGAGTTCAAGTGTACAAAATGTGAAGAATTTTTTGAGGTAATTGTCATGGGGTCCAAAAAAGATGAGGCGGTTATCTGCCCCAAATGCCAATCCCCGGAGTTTGAACGGGTGGTTTCCACCATTAATTATGCCATGGGCCACGCTGCCGGCCAGGGCCAGGCAAAAGGGGTATCCGCCCAGGAACGCACCTGCTCAGGCGGTTCGTGCAAAACCTATACGGTTGCCGGCGAAACCCCCGGTTAAAGGTACCATTCATAATCTGAACCATCTTTGCCGCGTTCTTTTAGCCGGGCAGAATCCGGCCGGCAATTTGTCATTCATCATACACAGGGGCACCCTTCCCGGGAAATGGTCCTGTTCCATGAGGAGGCTGTATGCAGGAATATGCAAAACTTATCATTGACGGAAAAGAAATGTCCCTGCCCGTAATAACGGGAACAGAAGGGGAAAAAGCCATCGATATCAGACAGCTGCGCCGGGAAACCGGCTGTATCACCTTTGATCCGGGATATGGCAACACCGGGGCCTGCAAAAGTGCCATCACCTATATGGACGGTGAAAAAGGCGTTCTTCGGTACAGGGGAATTCCCATTGAACAGCTGGCTGAAAAATCCAGTTTTGTGGAAACAGCCTATCTGCTCATTGTGGGCAGGCTGCCCACCAGGGAGGAATTGATCCGCACCTCGGTGCTGCTCAATGATTTTTCCCTGGTCCATGAAAACATGAAGGCCTTTTACCAGAACTATCCGCCCAAGGCCCATCCCATGGGGATTCTGTCCGCCATGGTCAATGCCATGCGCTCGTTCTACCCGGAACTCATCGATCTGGACGAGGAGATGAACACCACATTTTTGCGGATTATTTCCAAAGTCCGGACCATGGCGGCCATGGCCTATAAGATTTCCATCGGCCAGCGGGTGACCTACCCCCAGCCCGGCCTGTGCTATTGCGCCAATTTTCTGAACATGATGTTTGACAGCGATGTGGTCCCCTACCATGTGGATGAAGACCTGGTGCGGGCTTTGAACGTGTTCTGGATTCTGCACGCAGATCACGAACAGAACTGTTCCACCACGGCAGTCCGGGTAGTGGGTTCTGGAAAAGTCAATATCTATTCTTCCCTGTCCGCCGGCATCAGTGCTTTGTGGGGGCCCCTGCACGGCGGAGCCAACCAGGCTGTGATCAACATGCTCGAACAGATCGAAAAAGAGGGGCTGACCATTGAGCAGTGCATTGCCAGGGCCAGGGATAAAAATGACCCCTTCCGCCTCATGGGATTCGGACACCGGGTCTACAAAACCTATGACCCCCGGGGCAGGATCATGAAAAAAATGTGCGATATGGTTCTGGCCAAGGTGAACAGGCAGGATCCATTGCTGGAAATCGGCCGGCGCCTGGAAGAAGCTGCCCTGGAAGATACCTATTTCAAGGAGAAGCACCTGTATCCCAACGTGGATTTCTATGCAGGTATTGTGCTGCGGGCCCTGGGCATTCCCACCAACATGTTCACCGTAATGTTCGCCATCGGCCGGCTGCCCGGATGGATAGCCCAGTGGAAAGAGGACATGGCAGATCCGGAAATGAAAATTTCCCGACCCAGGCAGATATATATGGGCAACACCATCACCGATTATGTACCCATTGACCAGCGCAGAAACGAAAATGGACAAAGCTGAAACATCCCCATGTCCATGACAGAAATCATCGCCCACCGAGGGGCCAGAAGCCTGGCCCCGGAAAATACTCTTGCTGCCGCAAAAGCAGCATGGCAATCCGGGGCACACCGCTGGGAAACCGATATCCAGATCACCCGGGACGGCTGTCCGGTACTGTTCCATGACCGGGATCTGCTCCGGTGCACCAATGCCCCAAAGCACTTCAAACACCTGATTTCCGGAGGCCGCAGAAAATACCTGGTGTCTCACTTTTCCCTGGCTGAACTCAAAACCCTGGATGCAGGGTCCTGGTTTGAACACACTGATCCATTTTCAACCATTCAAAAGGGTTTTGTGAAAGCAGATGCCCTGGCCGGATTCAGCAATGAAAAAATCCCCACCCTTGAACAAGGTCTGCTGCTCACAAAAAAATTGCACTGGCAGATAAACCTGGAACTCAAAGACCACGGCATGGATCCCAGTCCCTTTTATACCGTGGACTACACCCTGGCAGCAATAAATGAAAGCGAAATTCCGCCGGCCCGGGTAGTAATCTCCTCTTTCAACCATTCCTGGCTGGAACGGGTCCGGCAGCTGCAGCCGTATATCGCAGTCCAGGCCCTGGTAGGAGAAACCAGGGCAGACATGGAAACTTTTCACCCCGGTAGATTCAAAACCTACAACATCAATGCGGATTTTGTGGAT
>DATFKQ010000177.1:0-10458 GCA_035268565.1 Desulfotignum sp.
TGGGCAAGCCTTTTTTCAGAAAAGCTGACTTCCCGGCTGTTTTCATTGAGTAATTTGAGCTTGCCCTTTTTCTCGCTTAATATTACCGCTGCTATGATTTTTTGTTGATCAATGTATTCAACAATGCTGCCAATTTTCATGAATCAGACAATAGCAGGAAGGGGGGGTAAAGTCAAATACAGAACATAAGGGTAGTCCTTGAAAAAAAAGGGCATTTAAGATAAAATCCTTACCTGCCATGGCAAGAAGAAAAAAAAACAAGCCCCCCAGGTTACGGTCGGATGCAGATTTTCTGCAGGCGTTTACCAGAAGAAAACGCCCGGAATCAGAATCTCCGGACACCTGTTCCCGGCAGTTGAACCGTCACGGCCTGCCCATAGTGGACAAAGACTTTTGCACCACTGATGCACAAACATCTGAACCGGAAAATTTTCCCGCCCTTTTGGAAGCCTTTTTGTCCCGGCCGGATAAAATTCCCAGGTCATCACCTGAACCCATGCCGTTTCACAAACGGATCAAGCGGTATCCCCCGCCGGAAACCGATCTGGATCTGCACGGTTTCACCGCCCTGGGTGCGGAACTCAAGGCCAGGTCTTTTTTGATTTCCTGCAAACAGCAGGGCTATTTTACAGTGCGCATTATTGTGGGCAAAGGACTGCATTCCGATCTGGGCCCGGTATTGCCGGATATGATCGAAGATCTGCTTGCAAAACTCAAGACCCGGGATATTGTGCTGGGATTTGCCTGGGAACGCAAAAAAAAATCCAGATCAGGGGCTGTGATTGTGTATTTGCGCCAATTTGATGATTGAGCTGATAATGACCAGTCCTGTCGGCTTACCTGTTCAACTGGTATTTTCGCACCGCCCGGTTATGCTCTGCCAGGGTTCTGGAAAAATAATGGGTTTTGTCATTTTTGGACACAAAAAAAAGATAATCGCTTTTGGCAGGATATAAAGCGGCCTCAAGGGCCTTTGCACCGGGACTGGCAATAGGGCCTTTGGGAAGCCCGTGCATCTGGTAGGTGTTGTATTCGGTTTTTCTGCGCAGGTGTCTGGTTCTGATCCGGCCCTCAAACTCCGGGTCCCCGTAAATAACCGTGGGGTCACTTTCCAGGCGCATCCTTTTTTCCAGGCGGTTGTGGAATACTGATGCGATAAGGGGGCGTTCCTCTGCCACGCCGGCTTCTTTTTCGATCATGGATGCCAGGGTCACGACTTCCTGGAGGGACAATTCCAGGGTTTCTGCGCGCTTCTGCCATCGGGGTGTGAACACGCTGAAAAAGGTGGCGACCATTTTTTTAATCACCTGGCGGCAGTCAGCGGATTTGGAAAAAAAATAGGTGTCTGGAAACAGGAATCCTTCCAGGGTGTGGGAAGGAACGCTGAGATCAGCGATAAATGCCTGGTCAGTGCACAGGGAAAGAAAGGTTTTTGTGTCACAAAAGCCGGACCCGGCAACAAGGGCTGCCGTTTCCTGCATGTTCAGACCTTCCGGTATGGTGAGCCGGTACAGCCTTACTTTTCCTTCCAGCAGCGTATGCAATATCTGGATCTGGGACAGATTGGCCGGCAGAATATATTCTCCGGCCGGAAGGCGGGTGCCTGCTTTTTTATATCTGGCATACAGGGTGAAAAATAACGCATCTGATATCAGGCCCCGGGATTCAAGGGATGCTGCAATCTGCTTCAGGTTCTGGCCTGGATGGATGGTAAATACCACCTGCCTGTCATCTGTTGAACAGGGTGTGTCCAGCTGTTTCCATACCCAGAATCCCCCTGCAGCCATGATAATTCCCGTCGTCACAAGGATTGCTGCAAGAATCCTCATGCTGGTTTTTGCCTGAAGTATATCGTCCCCCTGCTGGTTTTATACCATTCCCCGGAAAGAGGTAAAGGTCAGGGCAATGATACCGGCGGTGACCAGCCCGATGGAGGTATCCTGCAGCGGTTTGGGCACCCTGCCCAGATTGACCCGTTCTCTGACCCCGGCAAAAAGAATCAATGCAAGGCCAAACCCGAGGGCATAGGAAAATGCAGACACAAGGGCACTGGTAAAGTCATATTCATTGCCGATATTCAGCAGACAGGTACCCATGACAGCACAGTTGGTGGTGATGAGCGGCAGAAAAATGCCCAGTCCGGCATACAGCCCGGGGATACTCTTTTTTAAAAACATTTCCACAAACTGCACCAGAGAAGCGATGACCAGAATGAATGACAGGGTGCGTAAATATTCCACGTTCAAGGCTTTGAGCAGAAAGGTATCCACTGACCAGGTTATCATGCCCGCCATTACCATGACAAACACGACTGCCATGGACATGCCCACTGCGGTTTCCATTTTTTTGGAGGTGCCGATAAAAGGGCATATGCCCAGAAACTGGGCCAAAATGATATTGTTGATGAAAATACTGCCGATGGCAAGTTCAAAAAGTTCCATTGGTGCGCTCCTTATTTCTTACCGATCAGGTTCATGCCTGCCAGCATCAGTCCCAGGGCCACAAACGCCCCTGGTGCTTCCACCATAAAAGAAAAGGGCTGATACCAGTCCCCCAGCGCAAATACCGGGTTTCCCCCCCAGATGGTGATAGTGCCTGATCCTATCAGTTCCCGCACAGCCCCGAGAGAGGCAAGGGAAAGGGTGAACCCGATCCCTATGCCGAGCCCGTCTGCCACAGAGAACACTGGTGTGTTTTTGCTGGCAAAGGCTTCGGCCCGGCCCAGTACGATACAATTGACCACGATCAGCGGGATAAAGATACCCAGTTTTAAAAATAAAGGATAGGTATAGGCCTGCATGACCAGTTCCACAATGGTCACAAAGGTGGCAATGATGACAATATAACAGGCAATACGGACTTTGGCAGGGATTATGTTCCGCAGTATGGATATTAAAAGGTTGGAGAATACCAGAACAAATGTGGTGGCAAGCCCCATGCCGATACCGTTTTCAACGGTTTTGGTCACCGCAAGTGTGGGGCAGAGCCCCAGCACCAGCCTGAAAGGAGGTATCTCAGCCCATAGTCCTTTAGTAAATTCTTTAGCCAAGGATTGTGCCATGTGTGTTTATCTCCTTTTATGCCTTATTGGATCTGTTTTTGAATTTCGGGTTTCAATTTACTGTACAGTTCCTGGGCCTGGATGGCAGCCCGGGCTACAGCCCTGGAGGTGACCGTGGCACCTGAAATGGCATCGATGGTGCCATTATCAGATTTAAGGGCAAGGTCGGCATCAATGGGTTTGCCTGAAAACTGGGACACAAAGGACGGGTCATCTTTGGCCCGGGAACCCAGGCCCGGGGTTTCAGCATGGGTGGTAACCCTGGCGCCCACCAGCTTGTCAGAATCCAGGTTAATAGCCACCATCAGGCCAATATCGCCGCCATATCCGCCTTTGCCAAAGGTTTCAAAGGCAATGGCTGTAGAGCCGTCCTGCAGTTTGGCTGGAAATATCTGGAGCGTGCGCTCCTGGGTTTCTATATTAAAACGTTCTTTTAAGGGCTCATTGGTCACATCGGTAAAAAGAGATTCAATGGCCGGGGCTTTTTGAAATTTTAAAATCTGTTCTTCGATTCTCAGCTCGGTGCCGGATTTGACCGCTGCCAGAAGACCGCCTGAGACAGAGGCAAGCAGGGTCAACACCACTATCATGCTTATCATTTCACGCATTGTTCATACCCTTTCCCAAAGCATTTGGTCTGATATTATCCAGTAGGGGGCTTACAACGTTTACCAGCAGGATGGCCAGAATCGTACCATCTGCGTAGTCACCCACATTTCTCATGAGAATGATCATGAACCCGCCCAGAAACCCGTAAAGAAGCATGGGAATGCGATTCACCGGTGAAGATGCACTTTCCGTGATCAGGAAAAATGCCGCCAGCAGGGTGTATCCTGACAACAGATGGAACATAGGACCGGCATAGGCATCCGGACTGGCCGCATGAAACAAAAATGCGGTCACCAGTATGCCTGCAATAAATGAGACGCTCAATTCCCAGCGGGCATAGCCCCTTAAAATAAGGTAGATGCCACCGAGGACCAGACCCAGGCCGAAGACGGCGCCGATGGCACCCACTTCCCTGCCCAGGAACAGATCACCCAAAGCAAAAAAGTCTGCAGCAGCCGCTCCCTGGGTTTTAACTGCTGTCAGAGGTGCCAGGGCGGTAAAGGCAAAGTCATAATCCACATAAGCGGTGTTGAAATCAAAGAACATGTTCCAGGACATCATGAGAACCGCCATGCCCAGCAGGGTGGGATTAAACGGACTTGACCCGATACCCCCGAATATCATTTTTCCGATAAATACAGCCACAAAGGTTCCCACCAAAATAAGCCACCACGGGGTGACGGCCGGCAGCATCATACCGAACAGCAATCCGATGACAGCGGCTTCCAGGTCACCAATGGTGGCGGTTTTTTTGGAAACAAGGTTTATCACAAGTTCCCAGAACATGGCAAAGGAAAGAGACAGGGCCATTACACCCAGGGCGGGAGCGCCAAACTGCATGATACCGAAAAGGGCGGCAGGCAAAAGGGCCAGCATATAGTTGAGGTTTTTTTGGAACACGCTGTCTCCGTCATGCCAGAACGGTGCATGGGAAACGGTTAGTTTGGTATTATTCATGGGCAGTCTCCCTTTTAAACTTCTGCTCGCAGTTTGTGCAGTTCATGTTTTCCCAGCCGTATATACTGTCCCAGGGCGATCTGTGACGTACACACAAATCCGCATAGGCCGCATTCGATACAGGCTTCAAGATCGCCTTTGTCCGCAGCTTCTTCAAACTGGTCAACCTCCAGAAACCGCACCAGCATGTTGACCGGAATACTGGCCGGACAGATCTGGATGCATTTGCCGCAGTTGATACAGGGGGTGTCTGAAATTTTGGGAAGTATTTCCCGGTCCTGAACCACAACCGTATCTGTATCCGGTGTTACCGGATGATGTGTAGTAAAGGTGGCGGATCCCTGCAGGGGGCCGCCAATGATGATGCGGTCCTGGTCATTGATCTGGATATCCAGCTGGCTGAAGATGTGGCTTAAAGGGGTGCCGATGACCGCTTTTATCCTGTGCCGGAATCCTGCTTTGTCGACCAGGGTGATATGTTTTTCAAAAACCAGGGCTTTTTTTTCATAGGTCTTGGCAAGAGAAACAACCGCTTCAGCCCGGATAAAGCAGATGCCCATATCTTCGGGGGTTTTGCCGGCGGGCAGCACCGTATCCAGATGGTCTTTCATGATCATAGCCGGCAGGGTATCAGGGTACACCGAACTGGTTTTCAATACCTGCAGGGAGGAAAATCGGTCCTGACCGTTGATTCCCTCAGGCAGGGTAAGGCAGATTCTGGCAGTTCCGGTGAGACGTTTGAGAATCGCGGCACCTTCTTCCAGTTCCCGGGCATGGGTTGTGCTGACATACTGGGATGTGCTGGTCAAAAGATCTGTGTCTGCGCCGGTGATGACAATGGTCCTGATTTTAAAATTTTCATCTGCCAGGATATCAAAGGGGGGAGCGCCCGGCAGTTTTTGCAGGTGCAGGTCTGCAGATAATATGTCTTCCGGTAATTCCAGGGGTGCGATTTCAGATATTTTTTCCGGATCATGGGCAATAATGATGCTGGTGCCGATCTCCCCGAAATCATCTGGATACGTGTCGATTGATTTTATGGTGCCTGCCACAGGAGAAACAACATATGCGGTACTGTCCTCGTAAAGCGCCAGTTTCTGACCTTTTTTCACTGGGTCGCCTGGTTTGATCAAGGCGGGCCTGGTGTTGTCAATGGCCTGGGTCAGCAATAATGTGATAAGGTCTGGCACAGGAATGGTCTGTGGTCCCTCAGGGTCCGGCTCAAGCAGGTCATAGGTCAGCCTGGGTTTGGATAGAGCAAAAAAAGATCGTTTAATCATGAGTTCCGTCCTTGTTTCGAAAAAACTGTGGTCATGGCTTTTGTGCTTTTACAAAGAAAACAATTCAAACCAGTTTCTTACATCACATGACAGGAATTACATTCCACCGGGCCGGCACCATAATCTGCATGGCATCCAATACATTGTTCATGAAATGCATCAGGCAGTGACGGCATGTATTCATCACCGATTTCCCCATGGCACTCTCCGCAGTCGTATATTTCATCATCGTACAGGTTGTGATGACAGTCCAGACAGTCCAGAAGATATGTTTCTGTGTGGGTCTGGTGGGTGAACAAAACCTTGCCGGCATCATTTTGAAACATCAGCCGGACTGGTTCGGCCGGAGACGGTGGTGAAAAAGAAGCATAGCATACAATTCCTGTGATCAAAAAAACGGTCATGATCAAAACCGCTGCTTTCAGGTGTGGTTGTGATGTCATTTGTAAATCTTCCAGTTTAAGGGTTAGAGTTTAGGAGACAAACCCACAACTGGCAGCGTATATAGTATATTGTGGCAGGGTTGGCAAGAAAAAAAATTATTTTGAAGGAGTCGTGCAGGAGGGCGGAACAATGGGCTTTGTTTTTCGGACAAGCACGGGTTTGTATCCCTGCTTTTTATTTAAACCGGCTGATTTTTTATGGAGAACAAAAAATGCAGCACCAAATGATGAAAAGCCCAGCACCATGGCCAGAAAAGACCGGTTGATATCAATGAACGGTGCCAGTGCATTTCCGGTCAGCGCCCCTATCAGCAGGCAGATGATGGGGACCACATAAACCAGGAAAGTCAGCAGCATGACCGGTTTGGTTTCAATGCCGATGACTACGGCATCCCCGGCCTGAACCCCAAGGGTATTGGGAACTTCTATCACCATTTCCTGGCCCCTGTGCATTGTTCCGCAGCTGTCTTTAGCCGTGCATCCTTCACAGGCAGCAATACGGTTGGTTTTAATCCAGGCTGTACCCGAACTTGTCCGGGTCACGGTGCCGTATTCGGTGATCATGGTTTTTGGCTTTTCCTTACTGAATAACGTATATCATTAATATAGGGTGTATCAGGTCACGATATCAATAATCCGGCCGCTTCCCGAACCTTGTCCGGCCTGGGGGACAGGTTGTGTTTCATAAGCCACAGCTTCTTGGATTTTTGCATCCTGTGTGCTGGCAGCTGCATCAGCTGCCAGCCGGCCCTGGGCCTGGGAAGAGATCTGCACCTGGAAGGCTTCCTGGACGGCGGGATCGGTTTGTTCAGCAATATCAACCTCTGATGCAGTCTGCTGATTCTGCCGGGCAGGGTCCACATTGTCCACCTGGGGTCTCACAGATCTGAAAATGGTGCCGGTGTTTTGTGCGTACAAGCTGTCTACATCCATGATAATGGCTCCTTGCCTTTATGTACTCTGCTTTTTCTGGATTGTAACCATTAGCAGAATCAATGTCAATTTTTTGTTTTTTCCCCTTGACAGAAAAGGGCCGATCTTATATAAACAGCAAGTCTTGATTCAAGGCGCTGCTCCCCAGTAGCTCAGTTGGCAGAGCAATTGGCTGTTAACCAATGGGTCCGCGGTTCAAGTCCGTGCTGGGGAGCCAACCCAATAAACACTATCCCGGTAAGTGATCTTGCCGGGATTTTTGTTTCTGGTTTCCGGAAATTCCCAGGGCTGCATGGAATTCTGGTTTGATTATACCTTTACACAAGACAAAAATGCTGATATCAGGATGAAACAGGGCAAAAAAAAAGAAAGGCAAATGAATATTTTCCTATTCTCAGCCTTCATATGCAAACCCGGTATGTCCCTATGAAGCATAAAAAAACACGCATTTCTGTATTGTGGATCTGCCTTCTCACGCTGGTTTTTTCCACTTCTGCACCAGCCCGAGATGTTATTGTGTCATCGGTAACCGGCAGTGCTGAAGAAGAGGGCCCTAATTCTGATATCCTGCATGCCATTGCTGATCGGCTGAAGGTCAGACTGGTTCTGCTGCAGGCACCGTTCAAGCGGCGGTTGCTTATGATAGCAAGCGGGGAAATCGACATCATGGTGGGCCTGGTCAAACATCCGGACCGGGAAGCGTATATTCATTTTGTGGAACCTGCCTATAAAAGCCGGTCTGATGCTGTATTTTTTGTTCCCAGAAACAAAGCCGACCTTATCACCCGGTATGAAGATCTTTATGGTCTTTCTATCGGGACCACCATAGGCGCCAGGTATTCTCCCCGGTTTGATACAGATGAAAAAATCCGAAAGGAGCCCGTACCTAAAGGAGAACTGAACCTGAACAAGTTGCTGCTCGGCCGGATCGACGCCGTTGTTTTTCCGGAAGGGGCCGGTATTGATCTTGGGTATAAAATGGGCATATCAGACCAGATTGAAATTGCTGTTTTCCGGTTCAGCCGTATAAAAAATATCTATATAGGTATTTCCAAAAATTCCAATATCCTGAAAGAGACGCCCCATTATGAAAGACTTATCCGCCAGATGATCATATCCGGGGAGATCCGGCAGGTCTATAAGGCCTATTACCGGAAACGGGGCCTGCCTGTACCGGCTGTTTGATTTTTCTTGGCCTCTCGGATATGGCAATTGTCCACCCAACAATATCGCAAAATATTAATCAGTGTAGCAGCGTATTGGTTTTATCTATTGGAATCCAAAATTGTAAAGATACTTTCAATTTGATTCAAGGCCTGATTTAAAGGATAATATATTGTTAACCCGGCGAGACAACAGTGAATTAAACTATAGTACTGTGACCGCCCGGACCAGGGAGATGAAATGAATAAAAAAACAGATAAAAGCCTGCAGGATTTTCGGTTGACCCAGTGTGTGAAAGGGGCGGGCTGAGCGGCAAAATTGCCGCCAGGGGACCTGGCTGCCGTTTTGGAGGGATTGTCCATCCCGACAGATAAAAATGTTCTGGTGGGGATGGGAACAGCTGATGATGCCGGAGTTTACCAGGTGAGTCCGGATCTGGCCCTGATTCAGACGGTGGATTTTTTTACCCCCATTGTGGATGATCCCTATGATTTTGGCTGCATCGCCGCTGCCAATGCCCTTTCAGACGTATATGCCATGGGCGGTGTTCCCAAAACCGCCATGAACCTGGTGGCATTCCCTCTGGGAACCATGGATATAAAAGTGTTGCGCGATATCCTGGCCGGGGGCCTGCATATTCTGGAAAAAGCCGGTACCGTCCTTTTGGGCGGCCATTCCATCGAAGATGATGAACTCAAATACGGCCTTTCCGTGACCGGGTTTGTTCATCCGGATAAAATTCTGGCCAACCAGGGGCTGCTGCCAGGGGACCACCTGATTCTGACCAAACCCCTGGGAACCGGGATCATGAATACAGCAGTAAAGGCAGGCCTTGCATCGGCCCTGCAGATTGGTGCTGTCACAAAACTCATGGCAACCCTGAACAAAGATGCAGCAGAGGTGATGACAGGGTTTCCCGTCAGCGCCTGCACCGATGTTACCGGATTTGGTCTGCTGGGACATCTGGCGGAAATGATTGCAGGCACAAAGGTGGGGGTCACTGTCTTCAGTGACAGAGTGCCCCTGATTTCCGGGGCCATGGAATTTGCCGGTATGGGACTGGTGCCTGGCGGTGCATTCCGGAACCGAAAATTTCGGGAAAACATGGTGTCATCGAACAGCGGGATCAATCCAGTGCTTCGCGATATTTTGTTTGATCCCCAGACATCCGGCGGTCTGCTGATGGGATGTCCTGAAAATAAGTCTCAGCAGCTTCTGGATGCCCTGCACAGGCAGGGGATCAGGGATGCTGCTGTGATTGGGCAGGCAACAGATGTTCAACCCGGAATCATGTCCATTGCGTAACCCATTGAATTGCAAACAGATAACCTGTTAAGATGTGATAAAAAACAACTATAATCAAGGAAAATAGAACATGACAACAGATATCAATGCCCTGGGCCTTGTCTGTCCCCAGCCGGTACTCAAGACCAAACAGGCGGTAGATCAGACCCGTCCTGCACGTCTGACGGTGCGGGTGGACAATGAAGCAGCAGTGGAAAATGTCTCCCGGTTTCTGAACACCCGGGGGTATGAAACCACAGCCTCAGGGGAGGGCGATGATTTCACCATCACCGCGATCGAAATCTCCGGCCATGGCCAGGGAACAGAAAAATTTAATGGAGCACAATCAGCAGCAGTGCTTGCTGAAGATGATACCCCTGAAAGCCATCAGAAAATACTGGTTTTTATCGCAACAGATCGCATGGGGTTCGGAGATGATGACCTGGGCAGAAAACTGATGATCAGCTTTATTAAAACCCTGGGAGAAATGGGGGAAGACCTGTGGCGGCTGGTTTTTGTCAACAACGGGGTAAAGCTGACCATAACCGGTTCTCCTGTTCTGGAAACCCTTCAGGAATATGAACGGCAGGGGATTTCCATACTGGTGTGCGGCACCTGCCTTTCCCATTTTGATCTGCTCAAAGCAAAACAGGTGGGGGATACCACCAATATGCTGGATATCATCACTTCACTGCAGCTGGCCCAGAAAGTGATCCATCCCTGATTT
>DATFKQ010000178.1:0-8466 GCA_035268565.1 Desulfotignum sp.
CTGCAGCTCAGCGGTTGATATGATGCGCGCGTCAGCACCGACCCGGTCCCCTCGTTCGAGGACCAGCACATCTCCGGGAACCACCGAACCTGCCTCCACATCATGAATTTTTTCTTCTCTGAGCACCTTGACATGGGGGGCAGAAAGGCTCTTCAGGGCCGCCAGGGCCTTCTCGGCCCGCCACTCCTGAATGAATCCGAGACCGGCGTTCAGGAGAACAACCGCGGCGATAATCATGGTGTCGATGTACTTGCCGGCCAGGAAGGAGACCGCGGCCGCCAGAACCAGCAGATAGACGAGCGGACTCTTGAACTGCTTGAGGATGTGGGCAAGAAGGCTTTCCTTCTTTTCTCCGGCAAGCTCATTAGGGCCGTACTCCTCCAGGCGCTTGTGCACGGATTCACCGGAAAGTCCCTCAGAACTTGATGCAAGGAGGTCAAATACCTCTTCTCTGGATAACGCGTACCAATTTTTCGGTTCCTTTCTGCGGGCCACTTTTTCTCCTCAATGCCAGATACTGCCTCCAAAGAGCCTGGCAGGGTATGGTACTGAATTTTCCCTTTTTACTCTGCCGGACGGGAAAACCAAAAAAAAGACGTCCTGTTTTCGTTTCGTCCGGATCTGTCAGGAAACCGCCTTCCTCCGCTGAATCAGATCTGTAACAGCATTTTTTGCCGGTAAGGCTGTTTCCGGCCTTAAGGATAATTTACAGAGCTCCGGTTCACAATGCAGGAAAAAATGTATTTCCCGTTAGCCGTTTATGTATGTATTCATGGGGAATTAAAAAAAAGAATTTTATCCAGTCAGGATATTAATATTTTTTTTCGCGCTGTTGACAAAACAGGCTTTTTTAGCCTAAACTGTTGTTAATTTACAACCATCTCTCTTTCACAAGAATATTGATCTGCACACAAAACACAGGCTCTGTAAAGCATTTAATTATGGAAAAAATGAATAACAATATTCCCGGAAATCCAACGTTTATAGAGCGAAGAAAAAATGAGGACCGGCGGAAACAGCCTGACTGCCGTTCAAGAGGAGAGCGCCGCCACGATTTTCGAAACAGCACAAAAAACCGGAAAAAATCTTTACGCCGCTTTTTACGTTCGGTTAAAAAACCACGCCTGGGAGTTGACAGGCGGAAAGGCGAAAGAAGGAGCATGCAGGACAGAAGAAAACAAAATCTGCATGACCTTCTCACCGAGGAAGAAATTGCAGTTCTTCTCGAAGAATGACAGCCGTAAAAACCGGTTAAAAAGGTCGGTTTCAGCTGTCTTCCGAAGGATCTATTTCACACTGATCATTCAGATGCAGCTTGAAAACATATACAGCCAGGGCCACAATCGGCACCACCAGAACCAGGCCAATGATCGGCAGAAGGGTAAAGCTTATTACAGTCATGGCCAGGGCAGCAGCGACCAGCATCATGCCAATGGCAAATTTTGAAATTCTCTGGGGCATACAAGAGGAAAGTTTCATGTCAAGCTCCTTATTTATTAAAAACATATGTTTAAATGCCTGTCTCATCAGGTCCTGTTGTAAAAAACATAAGCCTGCCTGACTGCAAGTCAATGGCCAAATCCAAGTTCCTTTATCTGCTTGCATATATCTTTTGTGATCATAGCGGCGGTGTGTTACAAATTTGTCATTTTCCCATGTATTTTTATCCTGCAATGGGATATACCGGTTACAACCGATAATTAAAAAGTGAAAGCCTGCATCGATATCCCATGACATTCTACAAAACCCATATACTGCCGAAACTGACCCACTGGGTATGCGCCCGGAAACTATTTGACTACCAGCGGAAAAAAGTGGTGCCCCTGGCCAGGGGGAGAATTCTGGAAATCGGCATGGGATCCGGTCTGAATCTGCCGTTTTATGACCCGTTACAAGTGGACCATCTCTATGGCCTGGAACCCTCGGATACGCTGCGAAAAATAGCGCGAAAAAATGCTGCCGGCCTGCCTTTTCCGGTTGGGTTTATCGGACTGCCCGGTGAAGAGATCCCTTTGGAAACCCATTCCATGGACACGGTGCTGGTGACTTATACCCTGTGCACCATTCCTGATATTCACCAGGCCTTAAGCCAGATGCGCCGGGTGTTGAAACCCGGGGGAAGACTTATTTTCTGTGAGCACGGACTGGCCCCTGACCCGGGTATCCGAAAATGGCAGGAACGCATTAACCCGGTGTGGCACCGGCTTACCGGGGGATGCAGTTTAAACAGACATATTTCTGACTTGATCACTTACAATGGATTTGCCATACAGACAATGAGCGCCCGGTACCAGAATGCCGTGAAAATAGCCAGCTTCACCTACAGAGGGATTGCTGTTCCGGTGTAAAGATCCTGCCGCCCGGCACACAGACGGCAGGATCTTGCCACACAGCGGCCCAGGCGTTTATCAGGACTGGCTGGCCAAACCGTTTGATGCATAAACCATGGTTTCTTCAGGTCTTTCACTGCCGCCGGAACCGCCGGCATATCCCATGCTGCCATGGTTGATGGTGGTAAAATCTGGATAGGCGTTGCCGCCGTGTTCCACAGCGTCCAGTCCTTCCAGTTCCTCTTCCGGGGAAACCCGCAGGCCGATGGCGGCATCAATGAGTTTGAACATGGCCCAGGCAGCAGGAAAGGTCCATAAAAAACAGGCGGCAATGCCGATAAACTGGACCCCGATGATGGCCAGGCTCGTACCGCCGATGTTGAACAATCCGGCTGCCAGGGTACCCCAGGCCCCGCACACCCCATGAACAGATATGGCACCCACCGGATCATCGATGCGGATCCTGTCAAAAAACAGCACGGAAAACACCACGATCACTCCTGCCAGGGCCCCGATAATCACGGCGCTTGCCGGGGTGACATTGGCACACCCTGCGGTGATGCCCACCAGGCCGGCCAGGGCACCGTTCAGGCTCATGCTGACCTCGGGTTTGCCGAATTTCACCCAGGAAACGACCATGGCAAGCACAGCTCCGGCAGCGGCAGCCAGATTGGTGTTCACAAAAATCATGGCAATACCCTTGCCTGCAGCAGTGGTGGACCCGGGATTGAACCCGAACCAGCCCAGCCAGAGAATAAACACCCCCAGGGCTGCCAGAGGAATGTTGTGGCCCAGTATGGGCCGGACTTTGCCGGCAGCATCATATTTGCCCAGACGGGGGCCCAGAACCAGGGCACCGGCCAGTGCTGCCCAGCCCCCCACGGAATGAACCACGGTGGAACCGGCAAAATCGATGAACCCCAGGCCTTCCAGCCAGCCGGATCCGTTGAACAGACTGCCCCAGGCCCATGATCCGAAAACCGGATAAATGAGTCCGGTCACCACTGCGGTATATATCAGATACCCGCTGAACTTGGTCCGTTCAGCCATGGCACCGGACACAATGGTGGCAGCGGTTGCAGCAAACACCACCTGAAACATCCAGAAGGCCAGAACCCAGGGATCTCCGTCCACCTGAAAATCACTTAAAAAGAAACCGCTGGTGCCGAAAAACCCAGTGCCGGACACCCCGAACATGAGGCCGAACCCGATGGCCCAGAAGCAGAGCGAACCCATGGAAAAATCCATGAGATTTTTCATCATGATGTTCACGGCATTCTTGGCCCGGGTGAACCCCGCCTCCACCATGGCAAAACCCGCCTGCATGAAAAAGACCAGTGCTGCCGCCACCAGGGTCCAGACATAGTCGGCATGGGACTGCACCAGGTCAATGGCAGCTTTGTTGGTCAAAGGTGTGGGAACCTCGGAACCGGCAGCGCCGGCAATGGAAACAGAACAGATCAAAAAGATGATGATACTACCCAATACTTTCATTTTATTTTTCTCCTTGTATATGCAGATGTGACAGATATGTCTGGTTAAATGGCATCCGGGCCGGTCTCACCGGTCCGGATGCGGATCACTTGTTCAATGGACTGCACAAAAATCTTGCCGTCCCCGATTTTTCCGGTATTGGCCGTGGCAATGATAGTGTTTACGACCTCATCCACCATATCATCATTGACCGCAATGGTGATTTCCACCTTGGGTACAAAATCGGTGACATATTCAGCACCCCGGTACACTTCCTTGTGGCCTTTCTGCCGGCCGAATCCCTTGACTTCAGTGATGGTCATACCGTTAACCTGCACTCTGGCCAGGGCCTCTTTGACCTGGTCCAGCTTGAACGGCTTGATGACAGCCAGAATTTTTTTCATTTTTTCCTCCAGTATTTGTTTTGTCAGTACACTGTCTGGTTGTCATAAGAGCAAAACCAGTGCCACCGGAAGAAAAATCCTGCACTTAAAGGTGTAAATACTTGAAATGAAAGGAAATAAAATTTATGAATAATTTTTATGTTGAAACATTAAATTTACATAATTGTAATAATTATAAAAACAAAAATGTAATTATTGTGCTGGCGGACCCAGGTTGCCGGCATGCACAGATCGCCCAATAAATCCCCTTTTATTTTTAAACAATTAATGAAACAATATAATTGTTATAATATTTGCCGACAACCAGTGAAACATCTTACAAAAAACCTTTTGGAAATATTACCAGCGCACCGGTAAATCAGCCGGCCTGACATAAAAAAAATATTGCAGAGGTCCCCATGGCAAGGTTTTTAAAAAACAGAGAAAAGGTAAAAGGTCAGAGTCCGGGTGCCCTCATATTTGTGGGGACCCAAAAAGTCGAAACCGTAAATATGCGCCTTGTTGACTATGATGACAAAAACCTTACAGAAAAAGAACTTGTGGACATCAAAGACGGGGTACGCTGCAAACAGACCCGGTCGGTGACCTGGATCAATGTCAATGGCCTGCACGATGCACAGGCCATCGGAAATATCGGACAGGCATTTGATCTGCATCCCCTTGTTATGGAAGATATCTTAAATACCGGGCAGCGGCCCAAAATGGATGATTATGGGTCCTATATCTTCATTGTCCTGAAAATGATCCGGTTCGACAGGCATACCCGGAAGATTATCAATGAACAGCTGAGTATGGTGCTGGCAGATACCTTTGTACTGACTTTTCAGGAACGGCCCGGCGATGTGTTTGAACCGGTCCGGGAAAGAATCCGGCGGCAGAAATCCCGAATAAGGGGGGCTGGAACCGATTATCTGGCCTATGCACTCATGGACACGGTGGTTGAAAATTACATTTCCGTCATCGAGCATATCGGGGATCAGATTGAAGACCTTGAAGAAGAGATCCTTTCCAGCCGCGACAACGCGGTGATGGAAAAAATTCATCTGTTCAAAAGAGAGACCAGTTATCTGAGAAAATTGATCCGCCCTGCCAGGGAAGCCGTGTTCCAGCTGTCAAGACTTGAAAGCGACCTGCTCCATGAAAAAACACAGCCTTTTATCAAAGACCTGGAAGATCTTATCATCCATGCCACAGAGGCCATTGATACATACAGGGATCTGTTGACCGACCAGTTGAATATCTACAATTCTGTGGTGGCAAACAAGATGAATGACATCATGAAAGTACTCACCATCTTTGCCGCCATATTTATTCCCCTCACCTTTATCGCCGGCATATACGGCACCAATTTCCAATACCTGCCCGAACTCAGATACAAATACAGCTATTTCATTTTCTGGGGGGTGCTGGTCACCATCGCAGGGGCATTGCTGTATTATTTCAAAAAAAAGAAATGGTTTTAATTGCCAGATAAAAATTGACAATACCGTAAAATTGTGATTCAGGTGAGGGTCAGGATGACAACAGATGATTCCGGATCATTTTTCGCAGCATGCTGCGATTCCAGGCCGGCTGCCTGCGGCCAGCGCCTGTATTTTCAACAATGAGGCAATGGGTGACATGATGGACATACAGTATAACAGGACAATCAAGACCCTGGAAAGGCTGCGTGCCGAATCCACGGCTGCCGGCGGCCCTGAAAAGATCAGCCGGCAGCACGGCCAGGGCAAGCTGACGGCCAGGGAACGGATAGACCTGCTTCTGGATGAAGGAAGTTTCGAAGAATTCGATGTGCTCAAAACGGGCCGCGGCAGCTCCCTGGGAGATGACCGACTCTACCTGGGCGACGGGGTGATTACCGGACACGGCAACATCGACGGCCGCGAAGTGTTTGTGTTCAGCCAGGATTTCACCGTGATCGGCGGCTCCCTGGGGGAGGCCCATTCCCAGAAAATATGCAAGGTCATGGATATGGCCGTAAAAGTGGGGGCCCCGATTATCGGACTCAACGATTCCGGCGGCGCCCGGATCCAGGAAGGCGTGGATGCCCTGGCCGCCTATGGCGAGATTTTCCACCGCAATGTCAGGGCCAGCGGGGTGGTGCCGCAGATATCGTGCATCATGGGTCCCTGCGCAGGCGGGGCTGTGTACAGTCCGTCCATCACAGATTTCGTATTCATGGTGCAGGAAACTTCGTGCATGTTTGTCACAGGACCCAATGTGGTAAAGACGGTCACCCATCAGGATATTACCGCTGAAGCGCTGGGAGGTGCCGGAATCCATGCCCAAAAAAGCGGGGTGGCGCATTTCACTGCCGCCAACGATATTTTGTGCCTGCGGGAGATCCGCCGTCTGATCAGCTACCTGCCCTCCAACAACCGCCAGAGCCCGCCCATTCTGGATCTGCGGGATCCGACGGACCGCATCGATCCGGCCCTGGATTATCTGGTTCCGGACAACCCCAGCCAGGCCTATGATATGAACGTGCTGATTCACAGTATTCTGGATGGTGCCGAGTTCATGGAGGTCCACCCGGACTTTGCCCGCAACATCATCTGCGGGTTCGGCCGCATGGGCGGCCAGACCGTGGGACTGGTAGCCAACCAGCCTGCTGTACTGGCAGGGGTGCTGGACACGGAAGCATCCTTCAAGGCCGGGCGGTTTGTGCGTTTCTGCGACGCGTTCAACATTCCGTTGATCGCCCTGGTGGATGTCCCCGGGTTCATGCCCGGCCCGGACCAGGAGCATGGCGGTATCATCCGTCACGGGGCCAAACTGCTCTACGCCTTTACCGAGGCCACGGTGCCGCGGATCTCTGTCATTGTCCGCAAAGCCTATGGCGGGGCTTACCTGGTGATGAATTCCAAACACATCCACTGCGATGTGAACTATGCCTGGCCCACGGCCGAGATTGCGGTCATGGGACCCAAGGGGGCAACCGAAGTGATCCACCGCAGGGAAATTCAGGCTGCTTCAGATCCGGAGGGACTGCTCAATGAAAAAATGGATGAATACCGCCGCACCTTTGCCAATCCGTTTCTGGCAGCCCAGCGGGGGTATATCGATGATGTTATTTTTCCCAGAGACACCCGACACCGGCTGATAAGAACCCTTCAGGTGCTGGACGGCAAAACAGCTGACAGCCCTGACCGCAAACACGGAAACATCCCTTTGTGAGGTGCGCCATGTTCGATACCATTTTGATAGCCAACCGCGGTGAAATCGCCGTAAGAATCATCCGCACCTGCAGGCGTATGGGAATCAGAACCGTTGCTGTGTATTCCGATGCAGACAACCGCAGCCTGCACCGGCAGATGGCCGACGATGCCGTGTATATCGGCGACGCCCCTGCCCCGGATTCTTACCTGAATGCAGATAAAATCATATCCGCAGCCCTGTCAGCAGGCTGTCATGCCGTGCATCCCGGCTATGGATTCCTGTCGGAAAATGCCCGGTTTGCAGAGTCCGTCCATGCAGCAGGCCTGGTGTTCATCGGTCCGCCTGCAGAAGCCATTGCCCTGATGGGAGACAAAATCGCCTCCAAGGAACTGGCGCTCAAGGCGGGGGTTCCGGTGATACCCGGTCATGTGGAAACCATAAATGACGTGGAACAGGCCCTGTCCATTGCCGAAAGCATAGGTTATCCCGTGCTGCTCAAGCCGGCGGCAGGCGGCGGAGGCAAGGGCATGCGCATCGTGGAAGGCCCGGATCAGATGGCGGAAGCACTGGCAGCCGGCCGCCAGGAAACCCGCAAGGCGTTCGGCGACAGCAGAATATTTCTGGAACGTTACATTGAAGAGCCCCGCCACGTGGAAATCCAGGTCTTTGCAGATGCCTTTGACAATACAGTTTTTCTGGGGGAAAGAGAGTGTTCCATACAGCGGCGCTACCAGAAAATAATCGAAGAGTCCCCGTCACCAGGGGTGGATTCTGAACTGCGGCAGCGCATGGGAACGGCGGCCTGCAACCTGGCCCGCCGGGCCGGGTATGTCAATGCAGGCACCGTTGAGTTTGTAATGGACCCCAAAGGTGGATTTTATTTTCTGGAAATGAATACCCGGCTGCAGGTGGAGCATCCGGTCACTGAACTGGTTACCGGTCTGGATCTGGTGGAACTGCAGATACGCATGGCCGCAGGGGAGCGGCTGCCGTTTGATCAGGCCGGGGTGCAGCTCAGGGGCTGGGCCATGGAGGCACGCATCTGCGCCGAGGATCCCGCCCGGGGTTTCACGCCTGCAACCGGCATGATCACCCGGTAT
>DATFKQ010000179.1:0-4072 GCA_035268565.1 Desulfotignum sp.
CAAGGCCCTGCTCCTGTGCTTTGGTGCGGAAATCTTCTGCATTCCGGTTGGCATTTTTTTTAAAATCTTCAAACGCCACATCATGGGCATTTGAAAAAAATTCGGTGACATCATGGGTGAGATTGGCACAATTCACAGCGATGATGCCGCAGTTCATCCGCTGCGCCATTTCAATGGTGTAGGACACCATTTTATCGGGAAACAGGCTTTCATAAGTGGCTACTGCGATGTCCTGACGGGAATTTTCCCCGGAAGCTTTGTTTTTTGTTTCCAGGGTTTTATCCGGGCTGCCCGCATCCTGATCATCCCTTTTCTCTGATTTTTTTTTTGATTTATTGAAAAATGTCATAGCTGGTCCTCGGAGTTAGTGTTTAATTTTTTCATTTTTAAAAATTTTAATGTTTACAATTGAAACAAAAAGTTTTATATAAAGATATAAATTAAAATTTTTAAACAGTCAACATAAAAAATGCATTTATGAAACACATCGACATCCTTATTATTGATGATGAAATCAAATTTGCCGACATGCTGTCCCGGCGGCTGTCTCTTCGGAGCATCACCTGTCATGCATGTTATGACGGGCAGTCCGGTCTGAAGTGGGTCAAAGAAAATCCCGGTGCGGCACGGCTGATCCTGCTTGACCTGAAACTGCCGGATATGTATGGTACCCAGGTACTGGCCCGGGTAAAACAAATCGATTCAGCCGTTCCTGTCTTCATCATCACCGGACACGGCACAAGGGAAGATGAAAAAGAATGCCTTGCCCTGGGTGCGGCTGAATTCATCCATAAACCGGTGAGCATTGAAAAAATAACCACCCTGCTCAATTGTGTCCGGGGGGAGGTGCAATGATTCGAAAACCGCAGATACTGCACAAACAGGAGTGGGTGGCGTTTTTGTTTCACCGGCACAACGCCCATCTGGCATCCTTTCACACCTTTTCCAATTACTACCGTATCTGGATCATCAGCATCATTATCCTGGCCGTAACCTCCCTCTCCCCCCTGGTGATGGCAACCTTTGTCAACCACCGCCTGATCCAGCATTCCGTGGATGCGGAGCTGGTACTCCAGACTGAGCGGGTCACCTCCAATGCCAAGCGGTCTGTGCGGTTTTTCCTGGAAGAACGTTTGAACGCCCTGCGGTTTATCGTAAATGAACTGCCCTATTATGCATTGATCGATAACGAGCATCTGGCAGATATTCTGGGCAATCTCAAACTGGGCTTCGGCGGATTCACCGATCTGAGCATCATTGATGCCGACGGCAGCCAGGTGGCCTATGCCGGCCCCTTCAATCTGGAGGGCAAAAACTATAAAACCCAGCCCTGGTTTACGAAAAGCCTGGAAAAAGACAATTTCATCAGCGAGGTGTTCACCGGATACCGGGATGTCCCCCACATCATTATTGCGGTCCGGTCCATAAATGCATTAGGCCGGCTTTACATCCTCCGGGCCACCCTGGACACCCAGCGGCTCATGGATACCCTGCTCTCCTATAAAACCAATGTTCACACCGATATCTTTCTGATGAATCACCAGGGTGTGCTCCAGACCCCTTCCAAAACCTATGGAAAAATTTTTACCCCCACCCGTCTGGATGTGCCCCAATTTTCCACCACCACAAACGTGATCATGCCTGAAAACGAAAGTGATCATGCCTTTATCATCGGATACTCCTATATTATCACCGAGGCGGTGACCACCCCGTTCATCCTGCTTGTGAAAAAGAAAAAATCCGGGGTCATGGGCACCTGGCTGAACCTGGGCAAAACCTTTAACTGGATCATCATTGTCAGCTGTCTGGTGATGATGATTATTATCACCCTGGTGTCCACCTATATGGTGAACAAGCTGTATCTGGCAGATAAAACCAAGGCGGAAACCATGCTCAGAATGGAGCAGAGCCAGCAGCTGGCCTGCATCGGGCAGCTGTCCGCCGGCATTGCCCATGAGATCAACAATCCCCTGGCCTTGATCAATGAAACCGCGGGATACCTCAAAGACCTCTATTTTTTTACAGAGGGACAGCATAATGACGAAGAGGTCATGGAAAACCTGGATGCCATTCTGGAGGCGGTCGCCCGGTGCGGCACCATCACCAGCCAGCTGCTGGGATTTGTCCGGCAGTTTGATGTCCAGGTATCTCCGGTACATGTGGAAAAACTGATCACCGGCATATTGAGCTTTCACAAAAAGGAAACCGAATACAAGGGTATCCACGTCACCACCACCATTTCTCCTGATACCCCTGTCATCGAGACCGACCGGGGCAAACTCCAGCAGATTCTTCTGAACCTGATCAACAATGCCTTCCAGGCCATAGAAGCCAACGGATGCCTGGATATTAACGTGTCGCCCCTGGGGGCGGACAAAATCACCATTGAAATCAAAGACACAGGATGCGGCATTCCTGCGGAAAATCTCAAACGCATCCATGAACCGTTTTTCAGCACCAAAAAAGAAAAAATGGGAACCGGCCTGGGACTTTCCATCACCTATGGTCTGGTTAAAAAGCTCCAGGGAAATATCCGGGTTGAAAGCAGTGAAGGGGTGGGGACCATATTTTTTGTCACCCTGCCCGTAAAGATGCAAAAAGAGGAGTCAGCATGAAAATTATTCTTGTGGACGATGAAAAAAAATTCATCAATATGCTGGCCAAGCGACTGGCCCTGCGGGGATTCCAGGCGGATGTGGCCTATTCAGGTGAGCAGGCCCTTGAAAAAGCGGCAGACACCCCCTATGATCTGGCGGTGCTTGATCTGAAAATGCCCGGTATCAGCGGTTTTACATTGAAAAAAAAATTGCTGGAAACCTGGCCCCGCATAAAATGTATTTTTGTGACCGGCCATGGTTCCATTGACAAAAATGGAAAAACCGACCATTCAGAAGACATTTTTCTGGCCAAACCCCTGGACATTGACACCCTGATAGAAACCATCCTTCGGACACTCGGTCCGGAAAACACAAGGAGACCGGAACAATGAAACAAACCACCATTGACCTTGTGCACAAGCAGGGCCTGCAGTTTTTCGGATCAGTGAATGCCAGTATTTCCCATGAACTCAAAAACATCTTTGCCATCATCTCTGAGACTGCGGGATTTTTAAACGATCTGACCCAGCTGTCCAAACAGGGGAAAAAATTTGATCTGTCCTTGCTGGAAAACTGCAGCAACAGCATTTCCGAAGAAATTGAACGCGGATTTGACACCATCCGCCAGATGAACCAGTTTGCCCACAGCGTGGATGACCCTGTCAAAGAAACCAGCATTGCCGACACCCTGGTCCTGACAGTCAAACTGACCGGTTTTTTAAGCTATGCAAAAAAAACACAGATTGATGCATCTGCCACAGACATCACGCTCCACACCAGTCCTTTTCTGCTCCAGAACCTTATATACCGCACCCTTTGCGCCCTTTACAGATCTGTGGACCCAAAAGACACCCTGAAAATAACGTTTCACCAAAAAGATACAGACACAGTTTTTGTATCGTTTTCCTGGGACAGCCCCCTGGCATGGAAAGATTTTCCAGACCGGGAAACAACCGATATCGCAGATGCCCTTAAAGCCAAGATCAGCTTCACAGACAACCGCCTTGATCTGGAGATTGCCCGCGGCAACGACACGCTTTGTGCAGCACTGACGAGCGGACAGCAGTGAACCAGACCCGGAGCAGAGCCCGTTTTTATCGGCAGATATAAAAACCATAACCATTTTAGGAGGCAGCCATGAATGACATTGAAAAAATCCACCTGCTCCTGGTGGATGATGAAGAAAAATTTTTAAACGCCCTTACAGAACGCCTGAAACTCAAATTTTTTGACATCACCCCGGTGACAAACGGAGAAGATGCCATTGCGGTGGCGAAAAAAGCGCAATTTGATGTGGCAGTGGTGGATCTGCAGATGCCCGGCATCGACGGGGTGGAACTGCTCAAAATCCTGAAAAAAAGCCACCGCTTTCTGGAAGTCATTATCCTGTCAGGCCATGCCACCATAGATGTTGCGGTGGAATGCACCAAACTGGGGGCTTTTAAAGTCCTGGAGAAACCCTGCAGTTTTGACAA